>NZ_CAJXMA010000070.1:0-14964 GCF_913056445.1 uncultured Halovibrio sp. | reverse complement strand
GGATCTGGCCGAGGACCCACGGCAGGCCCTGAGGGAAGCGGTGAGGGTAGTGCGCTCCGGTGGTCAGGTCATCGTCATCGGGTTCAACCCGGTTGGGCTCTGGGGCCTGCGCCGATTGTTCGGCCTTCGGCGTGAGGCGCCCTGGAACAGCCGCTTCCTATTGGCAAGGCGTGTTCAGGACTGGGCGCAGGTGCTCGGGTGCTGTGTGGCACCGGCACGCTACGGGTTCTTCCGCCCGCCGGTCGGTGGCCGCCGCCTGCAGACGCGGCTGGCCTTTCTCGAACCTTTCTATGAACGGGGGATTCAGGTGCCTTTCGGGGGATTCTATTGTGTTGTAGCGGAAAAACGGGATGCGGCGGGGATTCCGCTGCGGCCGGTGATGCCCGAACCCGGGGTGGCATCCATGCCGGTTGCAAATCGTAACGTGTCACCTGGGATGGGACGGGCCAGACTGAGGGTGGTGAGAACCCGCCCCGGTGACAGCGGAGAGCTTTCATGAGCCAGGTGACGCTGTACACGGATGGCGCGTGCAAGGGCAATCCGGGGCCGGGCGGATGGGGTGTGGTGCTGCGTTACGGTGACCACGAGAAACACCTCTGGGGTGGCGAGCCGGGCACCACTAACAACCGCATGGAGCTGCGGGCCGCGATCGAGGGGTTGGCAGCGCTCAGGCGGCAGTGCGACGTGGACATCTACACGGACTCGCAGTACGTGCGCAACGGCATCAACCAGTGGATGGCCAACTGGAAGCGTAATGGCTGGAAAACATCGGCACGCAAGCCGGTCAAGAACGCGGAACTGTGGCAGAGGCTGGATGAACTGGTTCAGTCACACCGGATCCAGTGGCACTGGGTACGTGGGCACAGCGGTAACGATGGCAACGAACAGGCCGACGCCCTGGCAAACAGGGGAGCGGCGGAAGTGATGGAAGGCAGGGGCTGAAGCATGCGTCAGATTGTGCTGGATACTGAGACCACGGGGCTGGAACCCGAGCAGGGTCATCGGATCATTGAGATCGGCTGCGTGGAAGTTGCCGATCGTGAGCTGACCGGCCGTCACTACCATGTGTACATCAACCCGGAACGGGAGGTGGAGGACAGCGCCATCGAGGTCCACGGGATCACCAATGAGTTCCTGGCCGACAAACCGACATTCCGGGAGATTGCGGATGAGTTCCTGGAGTTCATCCGTGGTGCCGAGCTGATCATCCATAACGCGCCCTTTGACGTGGGTTTCATGGACCATGAGTTCGGGATGCTTGACGGGGGCTACCCGCGCACTACTGATGTGTGCGGCATCCGGGACTCGCTGGTGATGGCGCGCAGCAAGCACCCGGGGCAGAAGAATAACCTGGATGTGCTGTGCCGTCGCTACGGTATCGACAACAGTAACCGGGAACTGCACGGGGCACTGCTGGATGCTGAGATACTGGCCCTGGTCTATCTGGCGATGACCGGCGGTCAGACAGCTCTGTCCCTGGGAGAGGCTGAGGACGGACAGGATGCCGGTACGGAAATCCGGCGGCTGGATCCCGGGCGATCCCCGCTGGCTGTCCCCGAGGCGGATGAAGAGGAACTGAATGCGCATCGGGCCTTCCTCGATGGCATGGCAGCCAAGACCAATGTGCTCTGGGACGAGCAGGGTATTTCTTGAGAAAACTGAAAAACCTGCTACAGGTTATTGAATATCTGACTCTATAGTGGAAGCCCCGTTTATGGTGCAGGCGTCACTGGCAAGCAAGACCCAGTCCTTCGGGCTGGTCCGCGAGGAGATCGAACAGACGATCGGTCAGGCGGAACAGAGTCTTGAGCAGTTCCAGGAGAACCGTGAAAGCGAGGAGGATCTGCAGAACTGTGTGGATTATCTCAATCAGCTGCGCGGGATTTTTTCCCTGGTGGAACTCAAGGGAGGCGCGCTGCTCTGTCAGGAAGCGGTGGTCCTGGCGAACGAGGTGCCAGTGGGGGCCACGGATGACAAGAACAACCTCCTGACCGCGCTCAGTAACGCCCTGTTCACACTGAGGCGTTACATCGAATACTACCAGCGCCAGCAGGTGGATCGGCCCGAGCTGTTGCTGCCGGTGGTCAACGAGATCCGTGAAGCACGGCGGGATACACCCTATCCGGATTCCTGGTTCTTCGGTGCCGGCCTGAGTGTGGCTCCCGATTTCTGTGGCCAGCGTCCGGTGCCGCCACTGGCGACCTCTGACGAGTCGGAATTCGAGGTGCACGCACGCCGCTTCCGCCTGATGTACCAGGTGGGGTTGCTCGGGCTGCTGCGCAATCAGGATCCCCGGACCAGCTGTCGGCTGATCTCGCGTTCGGCCCATGGTCTTGCAAGGCTTTGTGGTGAGGGCGCGATGCAGTCGTTCTGGTGCCTGGTCAGCATGACAGCCGATGTGCTGGATGAGCAGCAGCTGCCGGTTGAGCGCAACCGCAAGCGGCTGTTCATGCGCATCGAGAAGCAGGCGCGGGACCTGGTCTACAGCCGCAGTTCGGTGGCACAGCAGTCGCCGTCGGATGCACTGGTGCGCGAACTCGTCTATATCCTCTACCGCAGCGGCTCCAGCGATCCGGAAGTACGTAGTGTTCTGGATAACAGTGGGTTGGGGCAGCCGGATATCACCGAGGCAGAGCTGATTGAGCATCAGCGCCACCTGTATGGGCCTGGCGCCGACGTTCTGCGCTCCTTTGCGGCCGCGATCAATGAGGAGTTGAGCGAACTCAAGGACCGGCTGGATATTGTCGAACGGGGGATCGATCCGGACACCACGGAGCTCGCGACCATTGCTGATTCCCTGGAACGGGTGGGTAACTCCCTGCTGATTCTGGACCTCCATCAGCTCAGTTCGCTGGCTCGCCAGGAAGCCGGACGCCTCAGGGACTGGGAGCAGAAAGGCGCGCTGCCATCGGAAGGGGAGCTCTATGCAGTCGCGGATGCCGTTCTGAATATTGAGGAGGCGGCCCAGCACCTGGCCAGCCATGGCATTACGGCGGACACCGATCGTCTTGCGCACAAGGTGCGGCGGGATGAGGGGTCGGTCTACGTGCAGGAAGCGCTGATTGTGCTCAGTGACGAGGCCAGTTCAGCGCTTACCCTGGCGAAACAGGCGATTACCGCGTTTCTTGAATCCGATTTCGATAAGCTGCATCTGGCGAACGTGCCGGCCACCCTGCGCAGTATCGAGGGTGGGATGCAGCTTCTCGGAAACGAGAACGCGGCCCGTGTTGTCGCCCGTGTGACGGGGGCGATCGAGAACCAGCTTCTGAACACTCAGCAGCCACCGGAATCACGGATTCTGGAAGCATTGGCGGATGCCATCACCTCACTGGAGTATTACATCGAGGAGCTGGGAATGAATGCCGCGCCGAACCCGGAACTGCTCCGCCTGGCGGAGACATCACTCCAGGATGTGGGTCTCTAGAGGGGGCAGGGAAGTACGCATCGAAGGTGGTCGGGAACGCCGGTGGGTTGGCGTTCCCGGGTAAGGCCTCAGCCGATGTTGAACAGCTCACCCAGCTTGGTGGCCAGCATCATGTCGCCTTCAGCGCGCAGCTGCCCGGCCATGAATGCCTGCATGCCATCTGTCTCGCCGCTGACGATCCCCTGAAGGGTCTCCGAGTTCATAATCAGGGTCACGGACGGGTCGTCATGTGTGCCTTCCTTCAGATCACAGGTGCCGTCCTTGATGATCAGGTGATAGGAGGCATCGTCCTCGATGTCGAACTGGAATACCAGGTCCAGGCCGGCAGCAGCGTCCGCGTTGAAGTTCTTCTCGAGTTTTTCGAATACGGGTTGTACAGACATGCTCGAAGTCCTTGGTTGCCGTTGTTGTTTCGCCATGGGATGGCTTCGGCCGACTGTAGGTGGGGGCGTCAATGCTGTCAAGCTTGATCGAACGCTTGTTTGAATACCCGAATCACCGGGTTCTTATGCTGTGCCGTGGTGATGCGTAGAATAGTCACGGGTTGTGTATGGAACTTTCGGTAAAGGAGTGATTGGTGGAGATTCTTGCGGAATACGGGCTTTTCCTGGCCAAGATCGTGACCTTCGCAGTGGCCGCTCTGATCGTGGCGGCGATGATCATGGCGGCGGCGCAGCGTGGGCGCAACCAGGAGGATGAGGGGGAGCTCCAGGTTGTCAGGGTGAATGATCGCCTGCGGGACAACCGCGAGACTCTGGAGGCCCATCTGCATGAGGGGGCCGGCCGGCGGCGGTGGCTGAGGGAGCTCAGGCGCAGCCGGAAAAAGGAGAAAAAGGCTGAACGCCAGAAGGGAAACGACGGTGCGCAACGCCGCGGGCGCCTCTATGTGGTGGACTTTCAGGGGGACCTGAAGGCCAGCCAGACCGGTGCGCTGCGTCGCTGTGTCACGGCTATACTCGGAGTGGCCGAGCCCGGGCAGGATGAGGTGATGATCCGGCTCGAGAGTTCTGGTGGGATGGTGCACTCCTACGGCTATGCGGCGGCACAGCTGGACCGGATCCGCCGCGCCGGGCTGCCGCTGACCGCTTGTGTGGACAAGGTCGCTGCCAGCGGAGGCTATATGATGGCGTGTGTTGCGGACCGGATCATCGCCTCTCCGTTTGCGATTCTGGGATCCATTGGCGTGGTGGCGCAGCTTCCGAACGTGCATCGTCTTCTCAAGCGCAATGACGTGGATTTCGAGGTGCTGACCGCGGGCGAGTATAAACGCACCCTGACGGTGTTCGGCGAAAATACAGAGAAGGGCCGGCGCAAGTTCACCGAGGATCTGGAGCAGACCCATCAGCTGTTCAAGGACTACGTGAGTGAACACCGCCCGGCGGTGGATATTGATCGGGTCGCCACGGGGGAGATCTGGTTTGGCCGCCAGGCACTGGATGTCAGTCTGGCGGATGACCTCAAGACCTCGGATCAGGTTATAACTGAGGCCTGTGATGAGCGTGATGTCCTGCTGGTGCGCTACGAGCGCCGCCGTACGTTGCCCGAGAAGCTCGGCCTCAGTGCCGCTAGCGCGGTGGAGTCCGGCATCATGAAAGGGGTTGAGTGGGTGCGCGCGGGGCGTTTCCAGTGACCGGTCGCGGATGCTGGCAAGGGGGCCCAAGGCGGGTTATCATGGGCACCGTCGCCGATTGACCATAAGCATTTGTTGGGAGAAAGCAATGAGCTACGGCAACCAGAACGAAGAAGGCCGGAACGATGCAGCACCGAATAAAAGTGACGAGCGTGTTGATGCATTCGCTGCGGTCGGGCTGATCCTGCTCTTCGTGGCACTTGCAACCACCTTTGTTGCCACGCAGTAATCCTGTGTGAAATGCCGGGGCGCTCAGGCCGCCCCGGTGCTCTCCAGAACAATCTTCACGATTAGCGCTATACCCACCACGAAGACCACACCGAAGATGATCCCGCCGATGATGAAGGGCCAGGGAGACGAGGCACTGAAATCCTTCTGGCGATTGCTCTCTGAATTAACGCCCAGCGCGGCGGCAAGGATGCTGAAAACCACCTGCCAGAGTCCGGGTTTGTCCTGATCGCTATTGCTCACAAAACCTCCTGTGGGCTGGATTGATTAATCTATTATAAAGCAATAAAAAACGGGCATCAGGTGGCCTGATGCCCGTTGCGGTAGACCGGGCCCGCCCGGAGGCGGGCTGAGTGATGGTTACTCGTCCGGGTCGTACGCCAGGTTCGGCATGAGCCAGCGTTCGATCTCGCTCTTCTTCATGCCTTTACGCTTGGCGTAGTCTTCCACCTGGTCCGAGCTGATCTTGCCCACCGCGAAGTACTTGGACTCCGGGTGCGCGAAGTACCAGCCGGAAACCGCCGCAGCCGGGAGCATCGCATTGCTCTCGGTGAGCTGCATGGCCGCGTTTTCCTCGGCCTGCAGCAACCGGAACAGCTCGGGTTTTTCCGTGTGGTCCGGGCAGGCCGGATAACCAGCGGCTGGACGGATACCCTGGTAACGCTCCTTGATCAGGTCTTCCGTCGAGAGAGACTCATCGGTCTGGTAGCCCCAGTATTCCTTCCGCACATGCTGGTGCATGCACTCGGCAAAGGCTTCCGCAAACCGGTCCGCAAGGATCTTGACCATGATGGCGCTGTAGTCGTCATTGGCCTTTTCGTATTCCTTGGCCAGTTCATCCGCCTCGGGGCCTGCCGTTACGGCGAAGCCACCGATGTAATCCGGAATACCGGATTCCTTGGACGCGATGAAATCGGACAGGGCCATCATGGGCTTATCCGGCGCCTTGTCGTCCTGCTGGCGCAGGTGGTGAACCTTGGTCAGCACCTTCTTGCGGGACTCGTCCTCGTAGATCTCGATATCGTCCCCGACACGGTTCGCCGGCCAGAAGCCAATCACGCCGCGACAGCGGATCTTATTCTCTTCAATCAGCCAGTTGAGCATGTTCTTGGCATCGTTGAAGAGGTTCTGGGCGGTTTCCCCCTTGTTCGGATCCTCAAGGATGTCCGGGTACTTGCCCGGCATGTCCCAGCTCTGGAAGAACGGGGACCAGTCGAAGTATTCGACCAGCTCGTTCAGGTCGAAGTGATCGAAGGTCTTGAGGCCCAGGAACTGGGGCCTGGTCGGCTGGTACTCGTCCCAGTCCAGTTCCGGAGCACGGGCGCGCGCCTTATCGATCGGAATGATCTTGGCTTTGCGGCCCTGGTTCTTACGGCGCTCACGGACTTTTTCATAATCCGCCTGGATCTCGTTGATGAGGTCCTGCTTGCCGCCTTCACTCACCAGCTTGGCTGCAACGCCCACGCTGCGTGAGGCGTCAGACACATAGATCACCTGATCGTTCTCGTAAGAGGGATCGATCTTGACGGCGGTATGGGCCTTGGACGTGGTCGCACCACCGATGAGCAGCGGGATATCCATCTCAAGGCGCTGCATTTCCTTGGCCACGTGCACCATCTCGTCGAGCGAAGGCGTGATCAGGCCGGAGAGACCGATCATGTCCACATCCTCGTCCTTGGCCTTCTGCAGGATCTGGTCAGCGGGGACCATGACGCCCATGTCGATCACCTCGAAGTTGTTGCACTGCAGTACAACCCCGACGATGTTCTTGCCGATGTCGTGGACGTCGCCCTTGACCGTGGCCATGAGGATCTTGCCCTTGGCCTTCTGGCCTTCGGACTTGAGCGCCTCGATGAACGGAATCAGGATGGCGACGGCCTGCTTCATGACGCGGGCGCTCTTGACCACCTGCGGCAGGAACATCTTGCCTTCGCCGAAGAGGTCGCCGACCACGTTCATGCCGTCCATGAGCGGGCCTTCGATGACCTCGATGGGGTGATCGGCGCGCTGGCGTGCTTCTTCGGTGTCCTCATCGATGTAGGTGGTGATGCCCTTGACCAGCGCGTGTTCAAGCCGCTTTTCCACCGGCCATTCGCGCCATTCCAGGTCTTCCTTCTTTTCCTGGCCGCCCTGGCCCTTGTATTTCTCGGCAATGTCGAGCAGGCGGTCCGTGGCGTCTTCGCGACGGTTCAGGATGACGTCTTCAACGTGCTCCTTGAGCTCGTCGTCAATGTCATCGTAAACCACCAGCTGGCCAGGGTTGACGATGCCCATGTTCATGCCGGCCTTGATGGCGTGATACAGGAAGGCAGAGTGCATGGCTTCGCGCACGGCGTTGTTGCCGCGGAAGGAGAACGACAGGTTACTGACGCCACCACTGACGGAGGCGTAGGGCAGGTTCTCGCGGATCCAGCGGGTGGCTTCGATGAAGTCCACGCCGTAGTTGTTGTGCTCTTCAATCCCAGTACCGATAGCCAGGATGTTCGGGTCGAACACAATGTCCTGGGGCGGGAAGCCGTCCTCAACGAGCAGGTCATAGGAGCGCTTACAGATCTCGATCTTGCGCTCGGCGGTGTCCGCCTGGCCGGTTTCGTCAAAGGCCATGACGGTCACAGCGGCACCATGGCGCCGGCAGATGCGAGCCTTGGAGAGGAAATCCTCTTCGCCTTCCTTGAGACTGATGGAGTTGACGATGCTCTTGCCCTGAATGCACTTCAGGCTCTCTTCCATCGCTTCCCAGCGCGAGGAGTCCACCATGATCGGCACCTTGGAGATGTCCGGCTCGGACGCCACCAGGTTCAGGAAGGTGGTCATGCACTCCTTGGCGTCGAGCATGCCTTCGTCCATGTTGATGTCGATGATCTGGGCACCGTTTTCAACCTGGTCCTTGGCCACTTCCAGGGCTTCCTCGTACTGCTCCTCTTTGATGAGGCGCAGGAACTTCTTGGAGCCGGTCACGTTGGTCCGCTCACCCACGTTGATGAAGACCACGTTGTCGTCATCGGTGAAGGGCTCGAGGCCCGACAGGCGCAGGCGGGGCTTTCGCTGCGGGATGGTGCGCGGCTCGTATTTTTTCATGCGCTCGGCAATGGCCCCGATATGCTCGGGCGTGGAGCCGCAGCAGCCGCCGATCACATTCAGGAAGCCGTCCCGCGCGAAGCCTTCGACGATGTCCGCCATCTCTTCCGGCGTCTGATCGTACTCACCGAATTCGTTGGGCAGGCCAGCGTTCGGGTGCGTGGTGACGTAGAAGGGAGCCTTGTTGGCGAGCTCTTCCACGTAGGGACGCATGGCGTCCGCGCCCAGGGCACAGTTGAGGCCGATCAGCAGCGGGTTGGCGTGTTCCACGGAGTTCAGGAAGGCTTCCGTGGTCTGGCCGGACAGAGTACGGCCGGAGGCGTCGGTGATAGTGCCGGAGATCATGAGCGGCACTTCTTCGCCGGAATCGATCTCGTACTGCTGGGCGGCGTAGATCGCTGCCTTGGCATTCAGCGTATCGAAGATGGTTTCCAGCAGGATGATGTCGACGCCACCAATGATCAGGTTCTCAATGGCTTCGTAATAGTCCTCGTAGAGGGCATCAAAGCTGGTATTGCGGTAGCCGGGGTTGTTGACGTCCGGCGAGATTGACGCTGTTTTGGACGTCGGGCCCACGGCACCGGCCACGAAACGCGGCTTGCTCGGGTCCTCGGCCGTTTTGGCATCGGCGCATTCGCGTGCCAGCTGAGCCGCCTTCTGGTTCAGCTCGGGGACCAGGTCCTCCATGTGGTAGTCGGACTGCGACACCCGCGTGGAGTTGAACGTATTGGTCTCGATGATGTCCGCACCGGCATCCATGTACTGCTTGTGGATATCCCACAGCTTTTCCGGCTGGCTCAGGCAGAGGAGGTCGTTGTTGCCCTTGACCTCGTATTCGTAATCCTTGAACCGCTCACCGCGATACTGGGCCTCGCTGAGCTGGAGGTTCTGGATTTCGGTACCCATGCCGCCATCCAGGATGACGATACGTTCCTGCAGCGCCTTTCGGAGCTGCTCGAGTCGAGTTTTGCGATCACTCATTGATTCAACTACCTCATTGTCAGTTATCGAATCTTGAGACAGAAAATGTGCGCCAGGCGGTCACCCTGTATGGCAGGGGGAGCGTCATCCTGAGCGTTGTCTGAAGGGGGATACTGTCCGTGTCCCTTTTGCGGGTTTTGCTTGAAGTAAGCGAATGCTAACACAGAATCCGAAAAAGTCCTGATAGTTCATCAAACTTTTTTGATGTTATGCAAGCGCGTTAATTCCTGACTCGTTTGGTTGGTCTTTTATTAACGGGGGAGCTTCCTTACAATAGACCCATACTCGACCATCAAGAGGGGGAACGGCATTGGATACCGTCACCGTCACCGAATCAGCCCGGCGCTATCTGGGGCAGCTCGTCCAGAAACAGGACGTTGAGGGGATGGGAGTCCGGCTGTTCGTGACCCAGCCCGGAACCCGTCACGCCGAAACCTGCCTGGCGTACTGCCCGCCCCATGAAGTGGTGCCGTCCGATGAGCAGCTCGACATGGACGAGTTCCCGCTCTACATCGATCACAACAGCATCACCTTCCTGGAAGAGGCTGTGATCGACTTTCAGGAGGACCAGACCGGCGGCCAGCTGACCATCAAGGCGCCCAATGCCAAGGTGCCGCAGGTAAGCCCGGACGCGCCTCTGTCAGAGCGCCTGAACTACGTCCTTCAGTCCGAGGTCAATCCCAGCCTGGCGGCCCATGGCGGCGAGGTGTCACTGGTTGAACTGACCGATGACAATGTGGCCGTACTGCGTTTCGGCGGCGGCTGCCAGGGGTGCGCGGCGGTGAGTCTCACGCTCAAGCAGGGTGTGGAGCGTACCCTCAAGGAGCAGCTGCCTGAGATCAGTGGTATCGAGGACGTGACGGACCATAGCTACCGCGAAAACGCCTACTACTGATCGATTCAGCAGTGCCCTTGGGCGCTGCTGCATACCGTAACGCGACGGTTTCCGCTAGAGTGTTGCCCTGAATACGCGTTCAGGGATCGCACACGTGACCGTATCCGATCTACCGCTTACCATCTGGGCACTGCCTCTGTTCACCGCGCTGGTCGGTTGGGCCACCAACCGCCTGGCTGTGCTGATGCTGTTCCACCCGATTGAGTCTGTTGGCAGGCCCCCGCTCCTGGGCTGGCAGGGCGTGGTTCCACGTCGGGCGGAGGAAATGGCCCATGAGTGCATTGACCGGACCCTGGCGCGCAGTGGCGATCTCACCGGCCTTTACCAGCGGCTGGATCCGGCGCTGATCACCGGGGAGGTGGTGAGCCGGATCATGCCCCATCTCGAGGAATACGTGGATGATGTGATGTACGAGCATCATCCCGTGCTCTGGGATAACCTGCCGCGGCGCGTTAAAGGGCGGATCTACCACTATGTCGAGCGCAACCTGCCTGAGCGGGTGGACGCTATGGTGGCGGATTTCGGTGAAGAGCTTGGGGATCTGGTGGACCTCAGGGCCCTGATGAGTGAGGAACTGCGCCAGCATCCGGACTTCATGAACAATATTCTGCAGGATGCCGGCGCGTCGACCTTCCGTTTCGTGATCCGCAGTGGCGCCGTCATAGGGCTGCTTATGGGCGTGGCGCTTGCTGTGGGGTGGACCTTCTGGCCCTCCAGCTGGCTGCTTCTCGGGGGTGGTTTCATTGTTGGCCTTCTGACCAATTGGATCGCGATAACCCTGATTTTCCGGCCGCGGGAGCGGAAGCAGTGGGGGCCTTTCCGCATTCAGGGGCTGCTGATGCGCCGTCAGCCGGAGATCAGCCACATCTGGGGCCAGCGTGTCGCCCACGAACTTCTCACCTGCGAGAAGGTGGCCCACGCCATTGTCCATGGGGAAAAGGCCGGACGGACACGGGCCATCATCCAGAAACACCTGCGCCCGCTTCTGGATCAGTCGACGGTGCTGCGTATCAGCACCCAGATGGCTGTGGGCGCTTCCGGTTATACGGAGCTCAAGAAAAGCATGAATGACCGGGCCCTGAGTGCCTCAGAGGAGGTGTTCCGCGATGACGCCTTCAACCATGACCGGGCACGCATCGTGGCTGAGCTTATTGAGGAGCGGATTGCGGGGTTGTCTCCAGAAGCATTCCAGTCTCTTCTCCGGCCGGTATTCGCCGCCGAGGAGGGACGGCTGATGCTGGCCGGCGGTGTCTGTGGGCTGCTGGCGGCCCTGGTGCCCGTTGTGCTGGTCGGGCTCTGAGTTGAGCCACCGCTTACCAGAAAATGGGCTGATGGGTTGTGAGGACCTGTTCCACAAAAGCGGCATGCGTCACGGCGGTGCATCCAGGGGGCAGTGTCAGGTTCTCCGGGGCCTCCGTCAGGGCCAGGATCCTGCCCGCCTGAATACCTTCCAGCGGTTCCGGGTGCGCCAACCGTTCCAGGGCGGTCGCCGTCAGCACCAGCGTGTCCCGGGCGCCCAGCATCTTCAGGCACCGTTGATGCCGCGGGTGGTCCGGGGGCTTGGCCAGTACGTGCACCCGCCCCGTCATGGATGCAGAATCCTCGGTACCCGTGCGTAAAGATCCCGGATCTGGCCGCTGTTCACGGTGATAACGGATTCAGGCAGCTCAGGATCCGGATCATCGGCGCCGTGTAATCCCACCATGAGCTGCTGTAACCCCATCTCCGGAAACCGCGTGACGGGGATTCCCCGGTGCTCTGCCGTCAGTGCCGTAATGCCTGACTCCACTAGCAACAGGCTGGTGCTCATACCAAAGGTGCAGAGTGTGAGCAGCATATCCAGAAACTCGCCGCTGTCCTCGCCTCGGTCAAGCACGAAGAGCTGATCGGGCAGGGGTGTGGGTGCCGGCTGCGTCATCACCGCTCCCCCGTGAACTGGAGAATGCGGTCCGCCTCGGTGCAGGCCATGACCCAGTCCCCCAGTCCGCCAGTCGACCAGCCATGCCTGAGATGGGCATCACCAAGGGCGCGTTGCTCCGCCGAACCGATGCACACGGTTGCCGGAAGCGACCACGCGGCGATGAGCTGTTCCCATTGGTTGGCGTTTTCGTTCCGGGTGAGTGACGCGGGGTCGGGTTTTGCGGCCAGAAAAACCGCATCCCCTTGGAGGAAGATGCGGTTGATGGTGTGGCCGGCCTGGAGAAGTGCACTCGCGAAACACCAGGCGGAATGGAGCGCCTGGCGTTCAGTGGGCCCTGCAGTGATGTGGAAGGCCGCTTTCAAAGCCGGATCAGTTCTCGCCAGCAAACGCCATCAGCAGGTGGAGCAGGCTGATGAAGAGGTTGTACAGCGATACATAGAGGCCGATGGCCGCCATAATGTAGTTACGCTCGCCGCCGTTAATGATGGCGCTGGTCTGATACAGGATGCAGGCGGACGCAAAGAGGGTGAAGCCCGCTGAGATCGCCAGGTGCAGGTTCGGCAGATTGAACAGGAAGGCGATCAGCATGCCGCCCATGAGGACCAGGGCACCGGCAAAGATGAAACCACCCAGGAAGCTGAAGTCCTTGCGGGTAATCAGGGTGTACGCCGACAGGGCGAGGAAGATGGTGGCTGTCAGCCCGAGTGCGGTGGTGACCAGGTGCCCCGCGCCGTTGGCCACGAAGGCGTTGAGGATCGGGCCCAGAGTCATGCCCATGAAGCCGGTCAGGGCAAAGGTGGTTACCAGGCCCCAGACGCTGTTCTGGAGCTTGTGAGTGGCAAACAGGAGGCCATAGAAACCGACCAGTGTCAGGATCAGGCCAGGATGGGGCAGGTTCAGCGCCATGCTGGTTCCGGCCGTTACAGCAGAAAACGCCAGGGTCAGGCCCAGCAGCATGTAGGTGTTGCGCAGTACCGTCGTGACCTCGGTGCTCAGCCCTTCGCGGACCCCGCCCTGGGCCCGGCTCTGGGCGGCATTGGGGAAACGGTTGTCGGCCATGTGCGGAATCTCCTTGATGGACTCTTGACTGTATACCCAATCATAAAGCGTCCAGGGGCCAGTGCAAAGCCTTTCCGTATGCATTTGGGGGCTTCAACACTTTGACATGACGCCGATTTAAGGTAATATTCCGCCTGCTGTCCGTTCCGACAGCACCTTCCCGGTGGGCTGGCAGAGTGGTCGAATGCAGCGGTCTTGAAAACCGCCGAGGGTTAACGCCCTCCCGGGGTTCGAATCCCTGGCCCACCGCCACTTTTCAGTATGTTACCCGCTTCTCTGCACGTCTTTTCTGAGCCTGTCGTTCCCGAATAATAGACAGTTGTATATATAATTCCCCGACATTTTCACATCGCATCCGCGGCTGTGTGGACGGTATCGTGTCCTTTTTTCCATCAGTTCTGCGGCTGGTCATGTTGAAAGGATGGGGTTCCCTGCCTTTATCCAGGGACAGCGAAGGGAGCGGCTTTACGTGAGCGGGTAGGGAGAGGAAAAGAGGGCCGGCAGAACCGGCCCTGTGAATCGCACTTACTCGCGACCGTAGATGGCCATCTGAGTATCAGCGATGCTGAGGTTGGAGATACCAACATTACCAATGCTGGCGGTGGTGCCGTCTCCGCTGCCAACGTTAACCGTGGGCATCCAGATGCTGGTGGTCAGCTCATTGATGTCCACGCGCAGGGTTTCATCCGGCGCGCCATCAATACCAGCGTTTGTGGAGATAGCGGGACCCGCACCAACTTCCGCATTGACGGTTACACCGTTGATGGCAAGAGTGGCGCGGTTCAGGTCGCCTTCAGCACCCTTGAGGTTCTCCAGCTGGTCTGCACCGGCCATCCGGATACTGGGGATGCTTACCGCAGCAACGTCGAAGTCTGCACCAATATCCGCATGGAACACATTCCGGATGCGGATTGAGCCGGTATCGGGGTTACCATTGGCAATCTGGTTGTTTACGCGGGCGGTGATATCAAGCCGCGTGACCCAGAAATCCGCCGTGAAGTTCGAGATCAGAGTTGCTGAGCTGTCCCCATCACTTGAAGCGATGCCCAGGGAATCCATGTCCACCCCAGCCTGAACGGGCGCCGGCTGGTTACCCAGGTTGCGCACCGAAATATAGGCATCGCCATCCTCTACAGGGCCGGCCGGATAACCATAGGGGGAACGACCGAGATCGTCGTTTTCCGTGATCAGGTCAACATTGACGTCGATATCAAGTGATTCGCCTTCGTCATGACCGCCGATACGGATACCGTTCATAAGTACGGAGCCAGTGTCCGCATCTGCGGTGCTCTGGCTGTACTCCACCTGATCAATGGTTGCAGCGGTGGACAGCTCGATGGTTACACCCTGCTGACCGGTAACATTGCCCATGTCCTGCTCGTTCATGGGTTGCAGGTCAGCAGACGCTGCCATCGGCAGTGAAGCGACTGAAAGGGCCAACAGGCTTTTCTTCATTGTCATCATTGTGATTTCTCCTCTTTGTTGTTTGGGCGACCCGCCATGAGCGGGCCGCCCGTTCTGTTTCCCCGTTACTCCTCGAAACGGGGCGACAGTTCAAGCTCGATGGTGTTGCCCGGACCTTCGAAGAACTCGTTGAGGATCCCGGTCAGCAGACCGCAGCCCTCAAGTTCCGGAGCAACATAGGTACCAGTAACGGTGCCGCCCTGGAGCGGATCAAACTCTTCGCCTTCCGGGCTTGAGAGGTTGATGGTGGCCGGCTCTGCGGTCTGGCAGGAGTGGCCGCCGCC
>NZ_CAJXMA010000069.1:0-14989 GCF_913056445.1 uncultured Halovibrio sp. | reverse complement strand
CTCATCCACGATCAGGCTGTGAGCCTGGCGGGCATCGCCGGCCTCAAGGTAGTGATAGCCCGCCATCTCCAGTGCCACGGCGATCATCTCGCGGATGGAGGCTTCATCATCAACAATCAGGACGGTTTTTTCGGCCATGGATGTTACATCTCTGTCGGCTCAGTTACCGCGCTATTACACAGCCTTATTATGACAGAATCATGACAGGGCCAGATCCAGTGCCAGCCCCAGGAACATCGCGAACCCGGCCCAGTTGTTGTTCAGGAAGGCGCGGAAGCAGCTGTCCCGATCCCGGCTCTGGATGAGCCACTGCTGGTAGCCGAAAAGTCCGCCCATGGTGAGTACCCCCAGCACAAAGAGCGCCCCCAGTTGGGCCTGGAAGCCGACCAGCAGCAGGGTGAGCAGGGTCGTGGCCTGGAGGACGCCCACGGCGGCGCGGTCCATGTCTCCGAAGAGCACGGCCGTGGACTTGATGCCGATCCTGAGGTCGTCATCCCGGTCCACCATGGCGTACAGGGTGTCATAGGCCACCGTCCAGACCAGGTTGGCGATGTAGAGCAGCCAGGCAATGCGGGTGACCTCGCCGGCCTCCGCCGCCCACGCCATGGGGATGGCCCAGGAGAAAGCCGCCCCGAGCACGATCTGGGGAAGGTGCGTGTAACGCTTCATGAACGGATAGATGAAGGCCAGGGCCACGCCGCCGAAGGACAGCCAGAGCGTGAGACGGTTGGTGAAGAACACCACCATCAGGAAGGACACCAGGCAGAGGCCCAGAAACAGGGCGATGGCCTCGCCCGGGCGCACACGGCCGGTGGCGAGGGGGCGTTCGCGGGTGCGTTTGACGTGACCGTCGAGGTTGCGGTCGGCGAAGTCGTTGATGACGCAGCCGGCGGCGCGCATGAAGAAGACCCCGAGGGTGAAGATCACCAGGTTGGCCAGGCTCGGGAGGCCGTCGGCGGCCAGCCACAGTGCCCACCAGGTGGGCCAGAGCAGGAGCAGGCTGCCGATGGGCCGGTTGATCCGCATCAGCTGTATGAAATCCGGCAGGCGCTCACGCGCCCGGTCCAGTGCCGGCTGAAGGCGTGTCGTCGTCATGGTTCCCTGTCCGTTGCGGCCCGTGACTAGAGTGGTCGGAGGCTGTCCCCGTGGGTCGGGTGACGGCGCACGGCCTGGTCCCTGATGTCGTCCCACAGAGGGGGCAGGAAGCACTCCGTGACCAGCAGGGTACCTTGGCCGCGGCGGAAACGCGAGCGTCGCGCCGGGTACTGGGTGGCGTGCCCGAGCGGCTGTGCCTGGCCGCAGGTGAATGCCTCACGGGACCAGGGATGGCGGCCGAAAAGCGCGGAGCCCAATGGGCGGTTACCCAGGTGGCGAAGGCGACGGTTCGGGCCTTCCAGACAGTGGAGCGGGATGACCGTGCGCGCCTGTACCCATGGGGTGTCGTCGCCAATCAATTGCACGTCCCGAATCCACGCCTTCTGGCGGGCTGGAAGGCCAAGTTCCCTGGCTTCGTCCGCTTTCGGAAGGCGATAACCCTCGCGCAGGACGCGCACCCGGAAACGGTGGCGGGTCAAACCACGCAGCAGCCGTGTCAGGGAACCACGATGCCGGACCACCCGGCGCTGGTATCGGGGCAGCCAGTGCCAGGGGCGCGGGCGAAACCCCATGGTGGTTCCCTCCATTGGCCTACAGGCCCCGGACCGCGTAGATGCCCGGTGCGTTGCGCCAGTAGCCCTGGTAGTCCATGCCGTAGCCGAACAGGTAACGGTCTGGGGTCTGCAGGCCGATGAAGTCCGCCTCGAAGCCCGGCTGGCTCTTGCGGTCGTGATGTTTCTCCACCAGTGCCAGTGTCCAGACCCGTTCTGCGCCTTCAGTCTGGCAGGCCTCGGTCAGTGCGGCCAGGGTGTCGCCCTCGTCGAGGATGTCGTCGACGATCAGCACCGTGCGTCCGCTCAGCCGGGTCTGCGGGTGAACCTTCCACTCCAGCTCCCCGCCGGTGGTGTTGCCCCGGTAACGGGAGAGCTGGGCGTAGTCCAGCTGCAAAGGAAAGGCTAGACGGGGCAGAAGCTGGCCCGCAACCACCAGACCCCCGTTCATGATGCAGAGGATGAGCGGGTCCTGGTCGCCGATGGTGGCGGTTACTTCACCGGCCAGTCGATCCATGGCCTCACTGACCTGGCCTTCCGTGTAGATGCAGTCGGCCTCGTCGAAAACCTGTTGCATTTCAGCTGTGTTCCGGGACATGGCTGGACGCGCTCTCCGCGGTCAGGGGTGGATTTGAAAGGCGCGAGTATAACGCCGCGGTGCCCGATTGTCCCGATTCTGACACTGTCGGGTGTAATCCGGGGGTAGTGTTTGGTTAGAATGCGCTCCATATTTGTCATTCGTTAAGGAGTAGGCCATGAAAAAGTGGCAGTGCGTAGTCTGTGGATTCATCTACGACGAAGCGGAAGGCTGGCCCGAGGATGGCATTGAGCCGGGCACCCGCTGGGAGGACGTGCCCGAGGACTGGACCTGCCCGGACTGTGGTGTGGGCAAGGAAGACTTTGAAATGGTTGAGATCGACTGAGCCCGCCCATGAGCCAGAATCAGACCCTGCCCGTCGTCATCATCGGGACCGGACTGTCCGGTTATACCCTGGCCCGGGAGCTGCGCAAGCTCGATACCGAAACCCCGCTGGTACTGGTCACGGCCGATGATGGCCGCAGCTACTCCAAGCCCATGCTTTCCAACGGTTTTGCCAAGGGTAAGACCGCCGATGAGCTGGCGCAGGCGGATGCGGATACCCAGGCTGAGGCGCTCAACGCGCGCATCATGACCCATACACGGGTTGAGGCCATTGATACGGAGGCCGGCCGGATTACAACGGATGCCGGAACACTCGACTACGGCCGTCTGATCCTGGCCTGGGGGGCAAACCCCATCCGTATTCCAATCGAAGGCGATGGTCTTGATGCCCTGTATCAGGTGAATGACCTTACGGACTACGGCCACTTCCGTGAGGGGGTGGCCGGGGCGCGCCGGGTCTTGATCCTGGGGGCCGGTCTGATCGGCTGCGAGTTCGCCAATGACCTGATCAACGGTGGCTTCGAGGTGGAGGTGGTCGCGCCGGATCCGCGGGTTCTTCCGGCGCTGCTTCCGGAAGCCGCATCGGAGGCGGTACGGGCCGGGCTGGAAGAGGCCGGGGTCCGGTTCCACCTGCAACACAGTGCCAGCGCGGTACATCGAACCAGTGAGGGTGTCATTGTCACCCTGGATGACGGGCGCGTGATTGAGGCGGATCTGGGGGTGGCGGCCGTGGGCCTGCAACCGCGGACGGAGCTGGCGGACGCTGCTGGCATCGAGTGTGGTCGGGGCATCCGGGTGAACCAGTATCTGGAGACCAGCGCCCCGGGTGTCTATGCCCTGGGGGACTGCGCCGAGGTCTGCGGGCACGTGCTGCCCTACGTCATGCCCCTGATGGCAGCGGCGCGAGCGCTGGCAAAGAGCCTTACCGGCGAGCGCACCCCGGTGCACTACGGCAGCATGCCGGTGACGGTGAAGACGCCTGCCTGCCCCGTAGCCGTGTGCCCGCCCCCGGCGGATGCGGCCGGCGAATGGCACGTCGAGGGCGAGGGCCGCAGCCTGCGTGTCCTGTTCCGGTCGGAAAACGGCGATCTGCTCGGCTTCGCGGTCACCGGTGACTGTGCGGGCGAGAAGCAGTCGCTGTCGAAGGAAGTGCCGGCCATTCTGCCGGCCTGAGAATCAGGTTGATAACGGGAACCGGTGGTATGGAAGAGGTAACGCGCAAGCTTGTGGGGCTGCTGGATGTCGCGCCGCTCGGCGACGACCATTTCAGTGGTGAAAGCGATGATCTCGGCTTTCCCAATGTGTTCGGCGGCCAGGTGCTCGGTCAGGGCCTGATGGCCACCAGCCGTACCGTGGAGGGGCGCCTGGCGCATTCCATGCACGCCTATTTCCTGCGTCCGGGCAACCCGCATCGTGGCATCGATTATGAGGTCCAGCGCGTACGTGATGGCGGAACCTTCAGCGTGCGCAGGGTGATCGCCCGCCAGGATGAGCGTGAGATCCTCACTGCCATGGTCTCCTTCCAGATCGAAGAGGAAGGTTTTGAGCATCAGTTTGATGCGCCCACTGCACCGGATCCGGAAACGCTGACTTCCGAGCAGGCGCTGCGGGAACAGGTGCGTGACCTGATCCCGGAGGAACGGCGCGAGCAGATGATGAAAGAGCGCGCCATCGACATCCGCCCGGTCGAGCCCGAGGATCCGCTCAGGCCGGAACCCGCGGATCCCGCGCGCCAGAGCTGGTTCCGGGCGCGTGGTCCGCTTCCGGACGATCCGGTCCTGCACCGGGCGATCCTCGCCTATGCCTCGGACTTCGGATTGCTCGCCACCTCCATGCGACCCCACGGGGCCGGGTTCTCAACGCCGGGCATGCAGGTGGCAAGCCTGGATCACGCTCTCTGGTTCCACCGGTCCCTGCGCCTGGATGACTGGCTGCTCTACGACATGGACAGCCCCAGTGCTTCTTCCGGGCGGGGCATGAACCGGGGCACGCTCTTCAACCGCAGGGGTGAGCTTGTGGCCTCCGTGGCACAGGAGGCGCTGATTCGACAGCGTAAGGGGTAAGGCGCCACCGTCTTCAGAGCGTGACGGAGGTTTCATTTCTGTGACAGGCTCCATTATAGTGCGCGTGCGAACAACCATTCGACGTGCCCAGTGGTGACGACTCATGACCCAGCCAGCCGTTCCCGACTCCGCTGCCGATTACCTTGCCTCCGATGCCTCCGCCGCCCGTCTTTTCCGTCTGGGCGTGGGGAGCCTGTTCCTGCTCCTGATATGGGCCTTCATGCATTTCGGCGGGCTGACCGTTCCCGGTTCCCCGCTCTTGCTGGTCGCCGCGCTTTTCGGCGGCTACATGGCCATGAACATCGGGGCCAACGACGTAGCCAACAATGTTGGGCCCTCGGTAGGCTCCGGGGCCCTGACCATGACCGGGGCCGTCATCATCGCCGCCATCTTCGAGGCTGCTGGCGCGCTGATTGCTGGTGGCGAGGTGATCAGCACCATCAAGGGCGGCATCATCAACCCGGAGATGGTGGCCGACCCCCGCAACTTCATCTGGCTGATGACCGGGGCGGTGCTGGCTGGTGCCATGTGGCTCAATCTGGCAACGATACTGGGGGCGCCGGTCTCCACCACGCACTCGATCGTGGGTGGCGTGCTCGGGGCCGGGCTGGCCGCCGGAGGGCTGGCCATTGCGAACTGGGGCGTGATGGGCAGCATCGTTGCGTCCTGGGTTATCTCGCCGATGCTGGGTGGCCTGATTTCCGCGGCTTTCCTTTATCTGATCAAGCTGACTGTGCTTTACAAGCAGGATCGGGTGATGGCGGCCCGGCGGGTCGTGCCCTGGCTGATCGCGGTCATGGCCTGGGCTTTCGCCACCTATCTGGTCATCAAGGCGCTGCCTGAGATCTGGGACGCCAGCTTCCTGGAGGCCGCAGGCGTGGGCCTGGTGATCGCAGCCATTGCCTTCCAGGTGGTGCGGGCCGGCATTGTGCGCCAGGCGGCGACCATGGCCAACAGTATTGAGGGTGTGAACGGCCTGTTCACCATCCCGCTGGTCTTCGCGGCGGCGCTGCTTTCCTTTGCCCACGGCGCCAATGACGTGGCCAATGCCATCGGCCCGGTGGCGGCCATCAACGAGGCCATCACCAGCGGTGACATTGCTGGCCAGGCTCCCATCCCGCTGTGGGTTATGCTGCTGGGGGCCGTGGGGCTGGCCGTGGGGCTGGCGCTCTACGGGCCTCGTCTGATCAAAACTGTCGGCAGCGAGATCACGGAACTGGACAAGACCCGCGCCTACTGCATTGCACTGGCAGCGGCCATTACCGTGATCATCGCCTCCCAGCTGGGGCTGCCGGTGAGCTCCACCCACATTGCGCTGGGCGCCGTCTTCGGCGTCGGCTTCCTGCGCGAGTTCCTCAAGACCAACTACGCCAGCCGTCTGCACGGTATCCTGGAGCATCACCAGGGGAACGACCGGGAACAGCTTCAGGCGTTTCTGGATGATTTCCGCCGGGCGTCCGTTGAGGAGATGGAGGCCATGATCCGCCAGGCGAAGGAGAAGCAGACGGAAGTGCGCCTGAAGAAGAAAGAGCGCAAGCGCCTGAAGAAGATCTACCAGGAGGAGATGGTCAAGCGCCACCTGATGCTCAAGATCGTGGCCGCCTGGGTGATCACGGTGCCGGCCTCCGGGCTGCTGGCCGCCATGTTCTATTTCACGCTGCGCGGCATTTTCGTCTGATGCATTGCTATACTGGGGCGGATGAATCCATCCAGTAACCGCCCCAAGCCAGGAGAGATTGATGACAACGCCGACTGAAAGCCGCCAGCAGAAGGTCATTGATGAACTCAGGGGCTTCATCCGCAAGGTTCTGAGCGAACCCACAGTGGCTGCGCGCTGCATGGAGATCGCCCGTGAGCATCGCCAGGAGCGCGACGCCCGGGAACGGATCGCCAGGGAGATCAGCGCCGAGACCATTGTGCGGATTCCAGAGGCCCACAGTGAGGCGGATGAGATCTTCCTGGACGTGATCGAGGATGTACTGGAAGAGGAGCAGGCGCTCTACTGAGCCGCCTGTTCCGTGCCTTCCAGAACCGACGCCACGGCGGACTCCAGCGCCCGGCGCTCCCCGGCAATACGCTCTTCGCGCGCGATGCCCGACTGCTCCTCCAGCATGTCACTGAGGATGTCGTGTGTGGTCAGCGGGTTGGCCAGAACGACCCGGAATACCACGCAGGGATAGTGGTTGTGCTGGGCCGGCTCCAGCTGGGTCCGTGAGACAAAGGACTTGCCGCGCTCCCGTTGGGTTTTCTGGATGAATCGGGTGATGCGGTTGAGGCTGGCGTTGATGCGTTCCGCCGCAGCCCCGTCTGCCCGCGCCAGCGCTTCCTGGGTGCGGGCCGGGCAGTAGCGGTAGGTGAGGATGTTGAGCTCGGGTTCGGTGATCAGCTCGAAATCATCGTGCTCGCGGATCATGGCTGCAAAGGACCGGGCCTTCTCAATGCCCTGGTCGACCAGGATCTCGTAGCCTTCCCGTCCGATGATGCGCAGCCCGGAATGGATCAGCATGGCCATGCCGGGGCGTGAGCCTTCCAGGGTGGTGCTGCCCAGGTCCTTGGATCCCTTGCGGATGATGTACTGGGCGTGATGCTCGATCACACTCACCGATGCCGGATTGCGGAACAGCACCATGCCCGCGCCCTGGGGCGTGTACAGCTGCTTGTGGGCATCAATGGTGACGGAGTCCGCCTTCTCGATGCCCTTGAGCCGGTGCCGGTGCTGGCGGGAGAACAGCGTGGGCCCGCCCCAGGCCGCATCCACATGGAAGTGGGCCCGGAATTCCTGGGCGATATCCGCCAGGGTCTCCAGTGGGTCCACGTGCCCGGTTTCCGTGGTGCCGGCAATGCCCACAATCGACAGGACCTTGATCTTCTGGCGCTGGAGCTCCAGGCAACGGTCGCGCAGTGCGTCCGGGTCGATGCGATTGTTGGCATCGGTGGCCACGGGGATGAGATTGTCCCGGCCGATCCCGAGCACATCGGCTGCCTTGGTGAGCGAGTAGTGCCCCCTTGAGGAAACGAGCACCGCAGCCCCTTCATGGCCGTAGAAGCGCAGCGCGCGGAAAAGCCCCTCTCGATGAACGCCCCGGAACCCGCCCTCAGGCGGAAAAGCCTGGTTGCGTGCGACCCACAGCGCCGTGAGGTTGGCAATGGTGCCGCCTGAACACATGGCGCCGAGGGCGTGATGCGGGTCATGCATCCACTGCCGGTACCAGGCGTCCTCGCAGCCATAGACCAGATGATGAAGCATGCCCAGGACCTGGCGCTCCAGCGGAGTGAAGGCCTTGGAGGTCTCGGTCTTCACCAGATTCTGGTTGAGGGCGATCATGATCTTGGACAGCGGCAGCATGAAGTACGGCAGGGCTGAGGTCATATGCCCCACAAAGCTGGGTGACGCCGTGTGCACGGACTGGGAGACCAGCTTGTCCAGAAGGAACTGGGCCTGTTCGGAAACGAAGATGGGTTTCTCCGGAACGCGGGGGTCCTGGAAGTCCTTCTCCATTTCGCCCATTTCGCGCTCCAGGGCCACGATGTGGTCCTGCAGGAAGCCGGTCAGGTTCCGGGATATGTCCTGGTCCAGACGGCTGAGCGTCGAGTCCGGAGCCTCCGGAATGGTGAAGATCCGGTACATTGCCTCCAGACTGGCTTGTGCGGTTTTTCTCTGGCCGCTCATGACTGCTTGGGCTCCAGTATGGTTGCAGGGCGTTCGTCTCAGGTGCCCAAACCAGAAAGTATAAGGACTGAGCTTACGCCAGACCAGCACCCGTCGCCTCTGGCGCTGTGCTCGGGTATGTGTCGAATTGCAACCGATGGATTGCGAATCGCGCTGGACAAGCTATCTTGATGGAGGGTGAAAATCCAGTAATCTGCCCTCCATTCAGCGCGGCACAGAGACAGGTATCAGGTCATGAGCGAGTCGAACACGACGACCGGGGAAGATCATACGGAGCAGTCGGCCGGGGAGCCGACCGGCGACCAGAAGACCGGCCGTGCCAGCCAAGCCAAATCCAGCGGCAAAGGCAAGTCGGGCGGGACGCGCCGCCGTTCAGGCACTGGTGGCCAGAGCAGTACGTCACCGGAGCCCTATATGTACTTCACCGAGAAGGATCTTGACCAGATCCTGTCGAACCTGGATGAGCTCCGGGCCAATGTGTTCCCCAATACCATTACCGGTGCGGCGCCGGACAAGACCGGGCGCAATGACCAGGTTTTCCCGTCCGTATGCCTGATCGGGCTGGGCCGGTGCGGCTCCAACATCGCGCTGGACGTTGCCGCGCTGGTGCACAGTGCCCGCACCTATTACCTGCAGGAGCTGAACAGCGAGGAGCGGCGCAGCCGTGAGAAGGAAGTGGGCCCGATGCGCTGGATCCGCAACAGCCTCAACCTGCCCACGCCGAACTCGGTGAAGCCGGTATTCCTGATCGAGCCCATGGTGATGCTCGGTGATCTGGACAAGGACATTGAGGGCCGCATCCAGCTGACCCATAACAAGGAGGACGACAACTACCTCCTGGACGACTACAACAAGCTCAAGATCATGGATCTTTCCGAGGTTCACGCCGGTGGTGCGGGTAACGCGCCCATCCTCGGCCAGTACCTGGCCAAGATCATCCTCAACAAGGATACCCAGCAGTTCAGCAACGAGGACTGGAAGTTCATCCACTCCTATCTGATCGACTCCTGCGGTATCAAGGCGAACCAGTCACGCCTGTATTTCTACATCTTCTCCGCTGGTGGCGGCACCGGTTCCGGCATGGCCTCAGAGTTCGGGCTGGCGCAGCAGTACGCCTACATGCGCAAGACCTTTGATCCCAAGCTGGAGGACACTGGCATCCAGAATCAGGATCACGCCTTCATCTTCGAGCCCATCTTCACCAGTGGCATCTGCATCCTGCCGAACATCCAGGACAACCAGGTGGAGATGTCCGAAGCGCTGCACATCAACGCCGGTCGCCTGCTGTGCAAGTATCTCTCCGAGGAGTGGGACTTCTCCTACAACTTCGACACGGAGGAGACCAGCGATGAGAACATGATGAACCGCATCCGGCCCTGGAACGCCATGATGCTGATCTCCAACGACATCATGCGCTACGCGGAGCAGACGGATGACGGCAACATCCAGTACGTGGATGTGAACGCGATGGAGAAGTACGCCAACCAGTACATCTCCCAGCAGATCTTCAACATCCTCACGGCCCAGGCGGTGACTACCGACTACGACGAGGACTACTTCCGCCGTGCCGGCGTGGACATCGGCGAGACCATCCGCCTGGACGCCAACGACCTGTTCATGAGCCTGGCCGGGCCGGTGGCCGTGGCCTATGCGGAGTCCGTGGTACCGACCACGCCCCATGATGTCAGCGACCGTAAGCGCTTTGATGAGGAGTCGCGTCTGGACATCGATGACCTCTTCTACCGCTCCATCGACCTGCCGCATTTCAACAAGGTAACCCAGGCCATCGAGGGCGTGAGCCTGTTGCCGATCGAGTCCGAGCGCTACCGTGAGCGGCTCAAGCGCTTCCGGGACTCCGGCTACAACGCTGAGACCCTGAGTGACCTGCATTTCTTCCAGAACTGTTCGTCCATTGTCTCGATCGTGTCACTGCCCAAGGACTACAAGCTCTCCTATGTGGACCTGAACCGGCTCAAGACACACCTCAACGCGCTCTTCCCGAACACCACGCTCAAGCGCTACGCACTGGTGATCGGGGCTTCGGCGAACCTCTCGCTGACCACCCTGGTGGTCAAGAGCCCGTGCCTGAGCGACGACTTCCTGACCCTGATCACGGCCTACATCAAGCGCTGCTTCGCCAACGAGAGCTCGCGCTTCGATGACACCCTGGATCGCAGCATGCTCCAGTTCATCAAGAACGAGGAGTTTGATGAAGAGCTGGTGGATCAGATGCTCAATGAGTTCGAGAACCCGGCCAAGATCCTTGATACCAACTGGTACGCCATCAAGCCGATGTATGAGAAGAAGTACCGGGAGATGTGCCACGACCGGAGCAATTTCGTCTCGATCAACGACATCCGTCTGAACCGGGACAACATCAAGAAGGCGATCAAGTACCTGCGCGAAATCTACAGGCACAAGATCAGCAAGACCCAGATGATCTCACTGAACGACGATCTGTGAGGCATGGCGCCCGGCTGCAAGTCGGGCGATCCTGGGTAACGCCCTGAATAAGCTGAATTAATGGTAATAGGGCGGTTATTGCCGCCGTGCGTAAACAAATGTAAAAGTCTGCGGCACATTCCAAGTCAGAAGGAAAGTGTCGTTATGAAACGCGAATGGATTATTGGCCTAACCCTCGTGGCTGCACTGGGTCTCGCCGGTTGTGGTGATGATTCCTCAATGGAGGAAGCCGGTGAAGAGATGGAAGAAATGGCGGAAGATACCGCTGACAGTGCGGAGGAAACCACCGAGGATATGACTGGCACCCAGGAAAACGCCATGGAGCAGGCTGAAGAGACTGCCGAGGAAACCGGGGAAGAAATGGGTGAGGCAGCCGAGGAAGCCGGAGACGGTATCGAGGAGAGTACCGACGAGTAACGGCGCTACCGTTCCTCGCGCAGGCGAAGCTGGTTGCCTCAGTCGATCTCGACCTGGGTGTTGAGGATGGGGGCATCAATCCGCGCAAGGATGGCTTTTTCGACTTCCTGCAGGCGATGCTGGAGCAGTCGGGGATCCGGGCCGGTGGTGACCACGCTCCAGGTGGCCAGGCCGGGGTCGTCCTGGTCGGCGATCTCGGCCACGGCCAGATCCGGTTCCCTGCCCCAGATCCGGCGCATGGCCGAGAAGACGCGTTTCTTGTCCCGCACGGTTTCGCAGCCGTAGACCTGGAAATGCAGGGTCATGACGCCCAGGTGCGGGTTCTCCATCAGTCCTCCACGCTGGGCGTCGCGCGCTCGATGATGGCCGCGCAGTCGACGTCGTCCGGCAGGTTGCCGAACTGGAAGTGGTCGCGATGGCGGAGTCGGCCGGCACAGAAGCCTTCGGCGACCGTCGTGTTCTCGCCGCGCAGCAGCAGTGACGCCTGGATCGCCAGCGCCATGCGGTCCGTGAGGTTGCGGGCGCGGTATTCCAGGTTGTCGTTGTTGCGGAACTCATCCTCGAGTTCGCTGGTGAACGCGTCAAAGTCCGCGTTCATGCCCCGAGCCCGGTTCACTTCCGCGAAGAAGCTGTCGAGCACGCCGGGTTCACGGTTCATGGCCCGCAGAACATCCAGGCACTGGACGTTGCCGCTGCCTTCCCAGATAGCATTGACCGGCGATTCGCGCAGCAGGCGTGGCATGATGCAGTCCTCCATCAGGCCGCTGCCGCCGATGCACTCCATGGCCTCGTAGGCGTGCTGGGGTGTGCGCTTGCAGATCCAGTACTTGCCCACC
The DNA here is from genome assembly GCF_913056445.1 of uncultured Halovibrio sp. Taxonomy (NCBI): domain Bacteria; kingdom Pseudomonadati; phylum Pseudomonadota; class Gammaproteobacteria; order Oceanospirillales; family Halomonadaceae; genus Halovibrio; species uncultured Halovibrio sp. Next base: position 2,972 of record NZ_CAJXMA010000069.1, on the reverse strand, counting down.
GCCGTGACCAGGCGCACCAGGTTGCGTTCCTCCGGGTCATCCTGGTTGTCCATGGCGCGTGCCATGCGCATGGTCAGTGCCACGGAGCCCTCGCTCTCCAGAGCCAGGTCTGCGAGCACATTCTGCATCAGCGGCTGCTGGTTGAGCCGGCCACCGAAGGCGTCCCGGTAGGCGCAGTGGTGCAGCGCCTGGGCCGCGGCCTGGCGCTGGCCGGCGGCGGAGCCGATCATGCAGTCGTAGCGGGTCATGGCGACCATCTCGATGATGGTGGCCACGCCCCGGCCCTCATCGCCCACCATCCAGGCGTGGGCGCCTCTCAGTTCCGCCTCGCTGGAAGCGTTGGCGACGTTGCCCATCTTGTTCTTCAGGCGCTGGATCTGCATCGCGTTCTTTGTACCGTCCGGGCGCCAGCGTGGCATCAGGAAGCAGCTCAGTCCGCCCGCGGCCTGGGCCAGAACCAGGAAGGCATCGCACATGGGCGCTGATACGAACCACTTGTGTCCTACCAGCTGGTACGCCTTCCCCGGGCCCTCCTCCGCCAGCGGGTAAGCCCTGGTGGTGTTGGCGCGTACGTCGGAACCACCCTGTTTCTCGGTCATGGCCATGCCGATGGTGACCGCCTGTTTTTCCGAATCCGGCACATTGCGGGGGTCGTAGTGGCGGCTGAGGATCTTGGGCAGCCAGTATTCCGCCAGCTCGGGCTGTTTCCGGAGCGCCGGTACGCAGGCAAAGGTCATGGTGATGGGGCAGCAATGGGCTGCTTCCACCTGGCTGTGCATGTAGTAGCGCGCGGCACGAACCACGTGGGCGCCCTCGCCGGGGTCGGTCCAGGGGGCGCTTTGCAGGCCGCCTTCCAGCGCCATGGTCATGAGCTCATGATAGGCGGGGTGGAAGCGCACTTCGTCGATGCGGTGGCCAAAGCGGTCGTGGGTATGGAGCTCTGGCTTGTTGGCGTTGGCGCTGTGGCCCAGATCAATGACATCCGAGCGGCCGGTGATGGCGCCGTAGACGTCCAGTTCGCTCTCTGCCCGCGCGGCGCCTTCGCGCCGGATGGCTTCCTGGAGGGCCAGGTCCTCGCGGTAGAGGTTGTAATCCTCAAGTGCGGGGGGCTGATTGAAGACTTCGTGGGTGTCCGCCAGGAAGGTGCTGTCCTGGTTGGTCTCAAGGGGGGCGTTCATTGTTGTTGTCCTCCGGGTGCTCGTACGGCCTGCAGGCAGAGCCTTACGACGTCATGGATCAGCTGGTCGGCCTTTTCCCTGTCGAGCCCGTCGGCGGCGGGTGACAGGGGACCGACCAGTGCTTCGGCAATGGCACCGACCGTGGCGGCACTGCTGAGTTTCGGGTTCTGATCCGGGCGGAAGCATCCCTCGCGTATGCCCCGGACCAGGGTCTGTTCAAAAAGTTCCGCATAGGCCTGGCGGTAACGCAGGCGTTCCTCGTCGACCAGGGGGTCAACCGGCTCGGCAATCAGTGCCCATGCCATGGTGGGCGAGCGGATGGCTCTTCTGGCAAAGACTTCCAGCGCTTTGGCCAGTGCTTCATCAGCAGGGCCTGTGGTGTTCAGCGCTTCACCGACACGCTTGACCTCCACTTCGGTTGCATGCCGGAAAACCTCCGCAAACAGGTCACTCTTGGACTCAAAATGGCGGTAGACAGAACCAATGGCGACACCGGATTCCTCGGCAACCCGCGCTACGGAGGCGGCCCCGAAGCCACCTGAAGCGACCAGACTCTGGGTGGTATCGAGGATGCGCTGGCGTGTGGCTTCCTTGCGGGCCCGCATGCGTGGCGTTTCGCGATAGGCCATGGATGCTCCTGAATCCGGGGCAATCTACAATGATTGAATAACAATTCAGTTCTTACGTCAAGCTCTGTCGGAGATAAGAGGAATCCGTGAAAAAGCCGGGCACAGAGGCCCGGCGGAGCAGTACTTCAAGGGATAGCGGTCAGGTGCGTTCAGGCCCCTGACCTGACTTACAGTCTAGCTGCTGCAGCTGGCCCGGGCCCGCGCTGCAACAAAAAATCACATCCTCCGGCTGGCCGGAAACCTGCCCGGCTTGCAGGCGCTCTCTGGCATAATGGTGCCAGCAAGGCCATGAGCAGCAACAGGAGACGGACAGTGACCCGCCACAGCCGAGAGTTCCCAGCAACCCGCATGCGCCGTAACCGTCGTGACGGATTTTCCCGTCGCCTGGTGCGCGAAACGCACCTGGGCGTGGATGACCTGATCTACCCGGTCTTTGTGCTGCCGGGCGAAGGGCAGACGGAGCCGGTTCCCTCCATGCCGGGGGTTGAGCGCCACAGCATTGACCGTCTCCTGGTTCATCTGGAAGAGGTGGTGGAGCTGGGAATACCGGCAGTGGCGCTGTTTCCGGTCACTCCTGCGGAGCGCAAGAGTGAGGACGCCGCCGAGGCCTGGAATCCGGACGGTCTGGCCCAGCAGGCGGTGCGGGCGATCAAGCAGCGCTTCCCGGAACTGGGGGTCATGACGGACGTGGCTCTGGATCCGTTCACCAGTCACGGCCAGGATGGGATCATCGATGACAGCGGTTATGTGCTCAACGATGAAACCCTGGTAGCGCTGGTGCGCCAGGCGGTTTCCCACGCCCGGGCCGGAGCGGATGTGGTGGCGCCCTCGGATATGATGGACGGGCGCATCGGCGTTATCCGTGAGGCGCTGGAAGATGAAGGTTGTGTGAACACCCGGATCATGGCCTATTCTGCCAAGTATGCCTCCAGCTACTATGGACCCTTCCGGGATGCGGTGGGCTCGGCGGCCAACCTGGGCGGTGGCGACAAACGGACCTACCAGATGGATCCGGGCAATCTGGGTGAGGCCCTGGAAGAGGTGGCGCTGGACCTGGGTGAGGGCGCGGATATGGTCATGGTCAAACCCGGTATGCCCTACCTGGATGTGATCAACCAGGTGCGCAATGAATTCCGGGTGCCGGTTTTCGCCTACCAGGTCAGCG
>NZ_CAJXMA010000068.1:0-15884 GCF_913056445.1 uncultured Halovibrio sp. | reverse complement strand
CGCCCGTCAAACTGGTTATTCCAGGTCTCGCCACCGTCACTGGTGTGCAGGATCACACCACTGTGACCAACGGCCCAACCCTCTTCGGTGTTCCCCTCCGGAAAATCAACGCCAGTCAGGGTTGTTGAAACAGGCACCTCGGCTTGGGTCCAGCTTTCGCCGCCATTATCAGAGTAGACGATATGGCCACGCTCACCCACGGCCACCAGCCGCTCACCGGCGTACTCCACATCCAGCAACAGGGACTCGGCCGCAAGATCAGTCTCCAGTGCAGGGACCTCAAGGACGTCGCCCACACCATGCGCCGATCCGGCACCCCCGACAGCAATGGCCACTGTCACACCAATGCCGATAATACGTTTCCTGGTTCGAGAGAACATTCAGACTGCCTTTCTGATTGAACTGATTTAACAGGAACCCTGACACCAACAGACCCGGACTGTGCCGGGTCTGTTCGCATCGGGTCAGCGACGTCCCCTGCGCCGGAGCGCCTGGGGTGAGAAATAGCGCTTGTTCGGGACGCGATCCGTGAACACCAGGGTTTCCCCCTCTTCAGTATCAAGCCCCTGCACGTGGTAACGCTTGGACTGGAGATCATGGAACACGTCAAGCGCCGTCCAGACCGTCGGAACCTCGTAATAGCTCTTTTCCATGGCCTGGCTTACACGCCAGAGCTCGCCCCGACCGTCATACTGGTCGACACTCACCACCTTCCAGCTGTCCGCATCGATGTAGAACACGCGGCGCGAGAAGATATGACGCTCATCGTCCTTGAGATTCGCCTCAACAACATGCACGCGGTGCCGCTCCCAGCGCTGGAGATCCGGATTCAGATGCTTGGTACCGAGGATCTTTTCGTACTCAAGTCCGTCCTGTGCAATCTCATAGTTGTTATACGGGATGTAATACTGCTGAACGCCCCGATATTCCCAGTTGTATTTGTCCAGCGCGCCATTGAACAGGTCAGTTTCGTCCGCGGTTCGGAGATTGTCTGCCGCCGCAATCGGAGAGTCGTAAGCCAGGTTCGGCGCACGGCGCACCCGCCGCTGGCCGGCGTTGTAACCCCAGGCGCGGCGCGGCTCCTTGACCTGGTTCAGGGTCTCGTGGATCAGAACCGCCCCTCCGGCCAGACGGGCGGGGGATGTAGTCCGCGACAGATAGTAGAACAGCGTATTGTCCAGCGTGCTCTCATCGCCTTCCGGGTTGTAGAAGTTGTAGAACAGCTCCTGCTCGGACATGGTCATGCTGTAGTCGCCATCCGTCTCAACCGCCACTTCACCGGAACGGCGCTCGACGTAGATGCCACGCCAGCTTGTGAGGTGGTTCCACATGGCCTGCTGCGCCTGCTCCTCGTTGCTGCCATGCAGAATCGGGAACGGAATGCCCCCGTAGGCGCCGTCAATCCCGTTGCCACCCCCCACAAGCTCCGCGTCCGTGGCGTTATCCTCGATGTTGTCCAGAATCCACTCCGGCCAGGCCATGGTCCGGCGTGAGGGGTAGACATTGATCTCGTAGGTATCCGGATAGGCCTGCAGGAGGGCCTTGGTCCCCTTGGTCAGATACTCATCGTACTGCTCCATGTTATCCGCCGTGACCGTGTGACGGATCTCATCGTCCGGGAAGGGGTTGGGGTGGAAGTCCCCCGATTCACCGTAATCCACGTTGTCCGGCGGCTCCGGCAGCCCGCCGTCATAGGCCGGAATCACGCCATCATCGCTGCCCGCTCGCAGGGCACCGAAACGGGTGATCTCTCCGCCACCCAGTCGCTGCGCCTCGGACTGGGAAACTTCCGCTGTCAGGCTGCCCGAGCCCAGCATCAAACCACCGGTAACAGCGGCAATCAGGGTAATGTTCAGGCGTGGTGCTTTCATTCGCATCGTTGGGATCCTGTTGTTGTTGTGCACCCGACCGTGGAAACGGCGCTGGTTGCAGACACGACTCTCCGAAAGCGTAGACGATTGCACCGCTTTGTCCATTCACCGGCGCATCAGCCGGATTCGCCCAGGCTCTTGGTAACAACCTCGTAGAGATCCCGGGAAAGGTCCGGCAGATCCCGCAGCTCCCGCAGGATGCCTGCCATGGAATCACGCAGGTGCGGTGCGTACTGGCGCCACCGTGTCAGTGGCTGAGCCAGCTGTGCCGAGATCTGTGGATTGAAGGCATCCAGTCTGCGGATCTGCTCACCCAGGAAGCGGTGCCCACTGCCATCCGGGCTGTGGAAGTGCGTCAGATTGCGGCCCGCGAAGACGCCGATAACCATACGAACCTTGTTGGGGTTTTTCCAATCGAAGGCGGGATGCGCCAGCAGTTCTGTGACACAGTTCACATTCCCTATCCAGGGGCTTCCGGACTGGACCGCAAACCACTGCTCGACCACCTGGGGGTCGTGGTGCCAGTCCGCATGGAACCGCGCAAGCGCGTCCTCGCGCTCCTGACTGAAGGGCGAGTCAACCAGCGCCTTGAGGGCCGCCAGACGGTCCGTCATGTTGGTAGCCTGTTCAAACTGGGCAAGCGCCTGCTCGCGGCCCTGCTCATCACCGATACGGGTCAGCAGCGTCAGCGCGCTGTTGCTCAGGGAGCGGGCGGCCACCTGCGCGGGCTCAAATGCATAGCTGCCGCCCGGATGATGGTCCGCCCTCACCTGCACCAGCTCATCCCGCAAGGCTCTGGCAACGGTCTGCTCCACCTGGTGGCGGGCCCCATCAATGGCTGCCACATCCGCCTCGTCGGTCAGCTCAATGAGCCAGGCCGTTGAAGGCAGCGCCAGCATGCGGGCCACCATGGCGCGATCCAGCCCCGGTGTGGTCAGCAGTGTCCGGTAGGCCTCGACCAGTCGCGGATCCACTTCCGTGTCACGCCCCTGCTGGATTGACAGGATCACATCCACCGCCAGCTTCTGCCCGGCATCCCAGCGATTGAATCCGTCCGGATCACGGCTCATCAGGAACATGAGCTGATCCCGCGTCCAGGGGTAGTCAAGCTTCACCGGCGCCGAGAACCCGCGCAACAGCGAGGGCACAGGGCGCTCTGCCAGCCCGCTGAACTGGAAGCTGTGCTCATCACCAGTCAGCTCGAGCACTGTTTCCGTATTCTGCTCAGCATCCAGTGGCAGGGCTTCCCCGTCACTGGCGATAAGCCCCATGCGCACCGGGATGTGAAACGGTTCTTTGTGGCTCTGCCCAGGGGTTGCAGGGCATGACTGGCGGATAGTCAGCGTGTAGGTTCCGGATTCAGCGTCGAACGTATCCGTAACGCGCAGCTCTGGCGTCCCCGCCTGCTCATACCAGCGCCGGAACTGGGTGAGGTCACGGCTGCTGGCATCCTCCATGGCGCTGACGAAATCATCGGTGGTGACGGCCTGGCCGTCATGGCGGGCGAAGTAGAGGTCACTGCCTTCCCGGAACATGTCCGGCCCCAGCAGGGTATGGATCATCCGCACCACTTCGGCCCCCTTCTCGTACACCGTCAGAGTGTAGAAGTTGGCGATCTCAATGTAGGAATCCGGGCGTACCGGATGCGCCATGGGCCCGGCATCCTCGGCAAACTGAGCCGTGCGCAGCATGTTCACATGATCGATGCGCTGGACCGTGGGCGACCCCATGTCCGCGGAGAACTGGTTGTCCCGGAAGACGGTGAAGCCTTCCTTGAGGCTGAGCTGGAACCAGTCGCGGCAGGTCACCCGGTTGCCCGACCAGTTGTGGAAGTACTCATGGGCAACGATGCTCTCAATGCGGTCATAGGCCGCATCGGTCGCCGTCTCGGGGCTGGCCAGCACGCAGGAGGAATTGAAGATGTTGAGCCCTTTGTTCTCCATGGCGCCCATGTTGAAATCATCCACGGCCACGACCATGAAGATGTCCAGGTCGTATTCCCGGCCATAGACCTCCTCGTCCCAGGCCATGGCCTTCTTCAGCGACGCCAGGGCGTGTTCGCACTTGGCCTCGTTGCGTGCCTCCACGTACATGCGAAGATCAATGGTACGGCCGGAGCCGGTCACGAATTCGTCGCGTTTCTCCACCAGATCGCCGGCCACCATGGCGAACAGATAGCTCGGCTTGGGATAGGGGTCCTCCCAGGTCACCTGGTGCCTGCCGTCTTCCAGCTCCCCCCAGTCAACCGGATTGCCGTTGGCGAGCAGGACCGGATAGGCCTCCCGATCCGCCTCAATGCGGGTGCGGTAGCAGGCCATGACGTCCGGCCGGTCCAGGAAGTACGTGATGCGGCGGAATCCCTCCGCTTCACATTGGGTGCAGAACATCCCGGAGGACTGATAGAGACCTTCCAGCCGCGTATTGTCCCGGGGATGGATGCGTGTGGTCACATCCAGATGGAAATGCTCCGGCACACTGGGCACCGTCAGGAAGCCCTCGTCCACACGATGGTTCTCAACCGGGCGGCCGTCGAGCATCAGCGACTCCAGCCCGAGTTCCTCGCCGTTCAGGACCAGATCCCGCGCCTGCGACTCGTCCGCCGGATTGCGGCGGATATTCAGGCGCGAATGCACCAGGGCACAGTCCTCAAACAGCTCGATACGCAGATCAACATGATCAATGAGGAAGGCGGGCACCCGGTAATCCGCCAGGTGAACGGCCTGGGGTTGCTCTGCTCTCATGACGGACACTCTTGTTGTTGGTGGGTTCTGTCGCTGCAGCGCGGATCAGTGGCGGGGATCGTGAACCTGCACGCCACCATTGCCATTGCCGGATTCCGGCCGCTCGATGGTGCCGGTCCGTTCCTCCTGGGGAACGCCGTGCTCGTTCTCATACCAGATGATGGCTTCCATGCAGATGCGCTTCTGCTCCTCGCTCAGGGACGTGCCGTCCGGCCACTTGCCCAGCTGCAGGGATTCGCGCAGACGCTGATAGATGCGCGGATCAAGCTGTCGGATCAGCTCCTCGTAGGTCATTGCCCTCTCCTCATGTCATTGGCCGACCGCACCATGGCATAGGCGAGCCCGCTGAGCAGTCCGCCCAGATGGGCCGCGTTCGCCATGCTGGCCCCCAGAAGGGCTTCGGTCAGCGGTGTGAAACCGATCAGCAACCATACCACCGCCACTGTCATCAGTGCCGGGGGGAACTGGAAGCGCGGACGCCCCTGGTTACAGAGCCAGACGTACCCGAGCACGCCGTACACCACCCCGGAAAGACCACCGAACAGTGGTCCGGAAAACAGGAACTGGGGGATATTGCCGCCCAGTGAGGTTACGAGCACCAGTGCCACCATGTGGCCCCGGCCATCGATGGCCTCGATCTGGCTGCCAAGGAACCAGAGCATGACGCCGTTGAAGATCAGGTGCATCAGGCTGAAATGCAGCAGGTCCGGCGTTACCAGCCGCCAGAGCTGAAGGCTCGCCACCGTCTGGGTCAGAGCCTCCAGGCGGTATTCAAAACTGGAGACAGGCCACTCGTAGGGATTCACGATGGTCAGCAGCACCATCAGCTGCTCCCGGGCCCCGAAGGCGGTCATCCAGGCGATCAGGGCAGCGGCCACGATCAACGCGAAGGTAAAGGGAGCATCCCTGGGGCCGGCCTGCCAGTGCCCAGCCACGACACGGCGCGTGCGTGGCCTCGTGAACCCCTCGGGCGCGCCGGAGTGGCGGGGATCCTCAAGGTAGCGCGTAAGCGCCTCGGTAACCGGCTGGCGCAGCTGTTCGCCCTCGATGAACAACACCTGGTGACCCTCGTCATGCTCGATTACATGGGTCACACCCTGGGAATCCAGCCAGCGGCTGAAAGGCGCCAGATCCACCCGTTCCGGAATCGCTGCGATGCGAATCATGCGCCCTGCTCCGAACGGTTCACCTCAACCCAGACAAAATGGTCCGGGTCCAGGGTCTGCTCATCATCCAGCCGGTAGGCCACCATGCGGCCGTATTTCACCGCGCTGTAGTCCAGGCAGGCAACGTTGGGCGTGATCGGTTCGGGCACACCCTCCAGCCAGTAGTGGCCCACGAAGACCGGCGGTTCGTTACGGTCGTAGGTGAGCAGCCGTTCCCGGTCTTCAGGATGCAGTGGCCGATTGGCCACGTCCTCCGGCAGCGGATCGGGCTGGAAGACGATGTCGCCATAGGTCTCGGCCTGCTCCGCCCAGAACTTGGTGCGGAAGAACTGGCGCTGGAAGCCGTCGCGACCGGTCATGACACGGTCATCCGGCAGCTTCATGGCAGTCCCCCGCAGCAGCCGGTCCATCACCCTGCCGGCGAAGGAATGCGGCGCCATCGAGGCATGCAGGAAATCCTCGTTGATGCAGGCATCCGGGTGCATCCGCTCAAACTGGCGGATCAGGTGTTCATCCCAGCAGGCGTGCACCACCCGGAAGCCGTCCCGCTCCAGGAACAGGGGCAGCTCGTAGAACCAGTTCAGGAAATCATGCCACTCGTTATCGTAGTGCTCGAACTGTTCCAGTGTTGCGCGGATCAGGCGGTTGTGCCGCTCGTTGTGCTCACGCACGTGCCGGCGACCACTGCCCGGACGCGCCAGGGTGCAATAACCCAGGGCGTTGTACTCATGGTTCCCCATCACGATCAGCGCGGACCCACGATCCACCATGTCCCGCACCAGGTGCAGCGCCTCCCGTATGCGCGGGCCTCGGTCGATGATATCGCCCAGGAAGATCGCCATGCGCGAGGGATGCTCGTAAACGCCCTGACGCTGGCGGTAGCCCATCTGCTCCAGAAGCCGCTCCAGCGTCAGCGCACAGCCATGGATATCGCCGATGATGTCGTAGCCCTGCGAGCGCTTCATGACTGTCCCATTCAGCTTGCCGCGATGGTGCTTGCCCAGCCCAGCTTCTCGCGGCAGGTCGCGTAGAAGTTGTGGTCGCTGGGGTGGATCAGGTTCAGGCGGAAGGGGCGTTTGGCGATGGAGATCGCATCACCGGGACCGCAGGAGAGTTCCTTCTGGCCATCACAGCTGACCTGGGGCCAGGACTCGTTGGCCTCGTCGATGATCAGCTTGATCTCGCTGTTGCCATCCACGACGATCGGCCGGCTGCTCAGGGTATGCGGGAACATCGGCACCAGCACGATGGCATCCAGCTTCGGATGCATGATAGGCCCGCCTCCGGACAGCGCGTAGGCCGTGGATCCCGTGGGCGTTGAGACGATGAGCCCATCGGAACGCTGACTGTAGACGAACTGACCCTCGATATAGAGATCGAAGCCGATCATGCGGGTGGAACGGCCCGGATGCAGCACCACATCGTTGAGCGCCGTGCCGAAGCCGGTAGGCTCACCGTTGCGCTTGATCTCGGTGTCGAGCATGAAGCGCCGCTCCTGGATGTAGTCCCCTTCCAGGACGGCATTCAGCCGGGTTTCGAGTTCATCCGGAGAGATATCGGTGAGAAAGCCGAGACGCCCCCGGTTGACCCCCAGGATGGGAATGCTCGACTTGGCGAGGTCCCGCACAGCGCCCAGAAGGCTGCCGTCTCCGCCCACGACGATGGCCAGATCACAGATCTCACCGATCAGCTTCTTGCTGGCCACCTGCAGACCGTGCCCGGGCAGCATGGAGGCGGTATCGGCCTCAAGCACCACCTGGTAGTCGTTCTCGATGAGGTAGGTTTTGAGCCGGCGCAGTGTCTCGACAACCTTGACACTGCCCATGCGCCCGATCACGCCGATGTTCTTGAAGGTCTCCATGAACCGCCTTAATCCGCCGGTAGCCCGTGGGTAACAGACCCACAGTCTACCGGATCACGCCCGACCACGGGAATCACCGATTACAGCGCGGCGGCCACACGGCTACCCTGGTCAATGGCTCGCTTGGCATCGAGCTCGGCGGCCACATCGGCACCGCCGATCAGGGTCACTGTCTCGCCAGCGTTCTCAAGATCCGCCTGCAGTTCGCGCAGCGGTTCCTGACCGGTGCACACGATGATGTTGTCCACGGCCAGCACCTGTGGCTCCCCGTTGATGCTCACATGCAGCCCCTCGTCATCGATGTGGTGGTATTCCACCCCGGGCACCATGCGCACGTTGCGCATTTTCAGCGAGCTGCGATGGATCCAGCCCGTGGTCTTGCCCAGGCCCTTGCCGGGCTTGGACGTCTTGCGCTGGAGCAGCGCCACCTCACGCGGCGGCTGCGGCGGATTCGGCTGCAGGCCTTCCACACCACCCGGGGTCTCGACGCTGACGTCAACGCCCCACTCCTTCATGAAGTGGTCCGGGTCCAGCGAGGGCGACGGCCCTTCATGGGTCAGGAACTCGGACACATCGAAGCCGATGCCGCCAGCGCCCATGACCGCCACACGGCGCCCCACAGGGGCTTCCTTTTTCAGCACATCGATGTAACCCAGCACGGAGGGATGATCGATGCCCGGAATCTCCGGCGTGCGCGGATAGACGCCCGTCGCCATCAGGATCTCGTCATAGCCCTGACCGGCCAGCGTTTCCTTCGTCGCCCTGGTGTTCAGGTGCAGGTTTACCCCGTACTTCTCAATCATGCGCCGGTAGTAGCGCAGCGTCTCGTGGAATTCCTCCTTGCCGGGGATCTTCTTGGCCATGTTGAACTGCCCACCGATCTCGCTGGCGGAATCGAACAGGTCCACCTGGTGGCCGCGCTCGGCCGCCACGGTGGCAGCCGCCAGGCCCGCGGGACCGGCGCCGACAACCGCGATGCGCCTTGCCTGGGTGACCGGCTCATAGACCAGCTCCGTCTCATGGCAGGCCCGCGGGTTCACCAGGCAGGAAGTGAGCTTGCCCTGGAAGGTGTGGTCCAGGCAGGCCTGGTTGCAGGCGATGCAGGTGTTGATCTCGTCCGCCCGGTCCTCCGCCGCTTTGGCGATCAGGTCCGCGTCCGCCAGGAAGGGTCGCGCCATGGAAACCATGTCGGCATCTCCCTCGGCGATCACTTTCTCGGCCAGGTCCGGCATGTTGATCCGGTTGGTGGTCACCAGCGGGATACTGACCTCGCCCTTGAGACGCGCCGTCACCTTGCTGAAGGCGCCACGCGGCACCATGGTCGCGATGGTGGGCACCCGCGATTCGTGCCAGCCAATGCCGGAATTAATGATGTTGGCACCGGCCTTTTCAACTTCCTTCGCCAGATGCACCACCTCTTCCCAGGTGCTGCCCTCGTCCACCAGATCGATCATCGAGAGCCGGTAGATGATGATGAAGTCCTCGCCCACGACTTCACGCACACGGCGGATAATCTCCAGAGGCAGCCGGATACGGTTCTCGAAGGAGCCGCCCCACTTGTCAGTGCGGTGGTTGGTGCGCCGGGCGATGAACTGGTTGATGAAGTAGCCCTCGGAGCCCATGATCTCCACGCCATCGTAGCCGGCCTCGCGGGCGAGGCGTGCGCAGTTGGCGTAATCGTCGATCTGCTTCTCGACCTCGTCGGTTTCCAGTGCCCTGGGCGTGAATGGGTTGATCGGTGCCTGGATGGCCGAGGGCGCCACAAGGTCCGGCGAGTAAGCGTAGCGGCCCGTGTGCAGAATCTGCATGCAGATCTTGCCGCCGGCCCGGTGGACGTGATCAGTCACGACGCGATGCTCACGGGCTTCCTCATCGGTATCCATCTTGGCAGCCCCCTTCATCACCGCCCCTTCCGGGTTGGGCCCGATACCACCGGTGACGATGAGCCCTACACTACGCGCCCGTTCCGCGTAGAACGCCCCCAGGCGCTCGAAGCCATTGGGCGCTTCCTCCAGACCGGTATGCATGGAGCCCATCAGCGCGCGGTTGCGCAGCTGGGTGAAGCCCAGATCCAGCGGCTCCATGAGATGGGGGTAGGCGTTGCTGTCGGATGGGGTGCGGGTCATGGCGATCTCCTTGTTCTGAATGCGGTCAAATTACCCGCCTGGCCAGGATGCTACAATACGGCCACATTGGTTTGGATTATTTTCAGGTTGGTTTTATGGTCAGTAGCCGCCCCAATCGGCTGGGCGATATCAGCGTCAACCATGTGGCGGTCATGGCCCGCACCCTGCGCAGTCGCGGCCACGACCCCGGACCATGGCTGGCCCGTTACCGGGTTTCCCGACGCCTGTTGAATACCCCCGGAGCCCGTATCAGCATCCCCCGGTTCATGCGTATGGGCCATGCCGCCATCCAGATGACAGAGGACCCGGCACTGGGGATCGACTTCGGGCGCCATACCCGCATGACGGACCTGGGACTGGCCGGCATGGCGGCCGCGAGTGCGCCCTCGCTGGGAGAGGCCCTGGAAACCCTGGTGCGCTATGAGCGGCTGATGAGCACCAACAGCCGCGGCCAGTCACACACCACGCATACGGCCGATGGCGGACTCCATGCCGTGTTCTACTCCATCAGCCCCTATAACCGCTACAACTGCTTTGTGGTGGATTCGATCCTGGCCGGCTGGGTGGCGCTGCTGCGGGAGCTCGGCGGGCCGGCAACACAGCCTTCCGCGGTCACCATTGAATACGCCGGGCCAGCCAACAGCGAGCCTCATGCCGAGTGGTTCCAATGCCCGGTTCAGTTTGATGCGCCACAGAACCGTATTGAGCTGTACCCGGAAACAGCCGCACAACGTAACCGACTGGCCCAGAACGCCCTGTTCCAGGAGCTGTGCCAGCACTGCGAAACGGAACGTCAGAGGCTGATCTGGGGGCAGAGCACCACCGAAAGGGTGCGTGAGGCCATTGCCCGGCGCATGGGCTCAACGCCACCCAGCATGCACGCTGTGGCACTCGCTCTGGGGACCACGGAATGGGGACTGAGGCGGGCTCTGGAGCAGGAAGGCATGACCTACCGTTCCCTGCTCGATCGTACCCGGCGGGAACTGGCCGAGGACTACGTGCGTGGCACGCCGCTGTCGTTCTCGGATATCGCGTCACTGGTCGGGTTTGCAAACCCCAGTGCCTTCCACGGAGCATTCCGGCGGTGGTACGGGTGCAGCCCCGGGCGGTACCGGCGCCGGTATGGAATGGCGCGCTGAGTCAGAGGTCGATGCCGTCGTCGCATTCGGCGTCCTCCGCGTCATCGTCCTGAAGGCCCAGCTCCAGCAGTTCCTCTTCGTATTCGCGCATGACAACCTCCCGGTTACCGTTCAGTTTCCCGGTCAGCGTGCCAGCGGGAGGTGACAGCATTGTGACACCTCCCATGAGCGCGCGGATCAGCTGGCCATTTCCTCATCGTGTTCCGCGGAACGCCGCCGGTACTCAATAGGCGTCATGCCGGACCAGCGCTTGAACGCCCGGTAGAAGGTGCTGGGCTCGGAAAAGCCGGTGAGATAGACGATCTCGTCAATGGACTCGTCCGTGGCGGCGAGAAGCCGGCACGCCAGCCGGTAACGGAACTGGGAGACCACCTGGTTGAAGGAGGTGTTGGCCTCGGTCAGGCGTGTGCGCAGGGTGCGTGGCTTCATGTTGAGGCGCGTCGCCACCGCGTCCAGGGTGACCTCGCCGGAATCCAGCTGCTCGGCTACCAGCCGTTCCACATCCCCGACAATATCCTGCTTCTCAAGCTCGGCGACCTGCTCACTGGCAAAGCGCTCGTGCAGCGCCAGGAGTCCCGGCTCGTGGTGCGGCGAGGGGTGCTCGAGAAGACTCGCCGGAAAGTACAGCCGGGTATCCTCCTGCCCGAAACTCACCGGACAGCCCAGAATCTCGGCAACCCTGTCCTGGCCCTGGGCCCGTTCGTGCTCGAAATGAACCGCTGTGGGCCGGAACTCCCCGTCCGTAACGGAATCAAAGAAGGTCAGCACACCCTGGACGAAGCATTCCGAGAAATGCCCGATCCGCCGGATCTCTTCGGCGGCGGCGTTGAGCACCAGGTAGCACTCCTCGCTTCCGTCTTCATGGAGTTCCAGGTCCGCGGCGTCGGTAAGCAGGCGCTGGTAGTTCTTGGCCCGCCTCAGCCCATCGCCGAAATTTGGGCTGGACAGGAACAGGTATTCCAGAACCTGCCCCTTGTAGGTGGGCACATGCAGACCCAGGTGCAGGCCGATATCCGGATCCCCGGTGACATCCTCCACCACCTGCCAGAACAGTACCTGAGCCGCGTGCGGCGTCCTCAGGTTTTCCCGCTGAAGGTAATTCTCGTCCACCCCCAGGCGACGGAATATGGCGTCGGTATCGACTCCGGCCCGCTGCATCGCCTGGTAGACCAGACGAAACAGGACCCCTGAATCCCTCTGTTCCTGCATACTGTCGTTTCCCGGCCTGTTGTTGTTTTGACCTGAGTGCCGTGCAGCGCCGGAACTTGCGCAATTGACGCTGTCACAGCCCGTGTGCATTCTTCGTGGCATCATACAGGGCGGTTGGCCCAAATGACATCCACCTGTGACTCAACTCTCAGTCTAGACACAAACCGGACGCTTATGAACCAGACAGCCCATTACCGTTTCAGCGGCCCCGCGCTGCTGCCCATGTACGGCAAAGCCCTGCTCGCCAGCAGCAAGGGCGGCCGCCACGCCGCAGCGGACATGCCCGAACTCAGTGCCGACATTGAGGGGGTGCGCACCGACACCGCTGAGCTGCGCCGTTACCGGGAGGTCTGCGGCTTCATGACCAGCAGCCTGTGCCCGGTCACCTGGCCGCATATCCTGGCCTTTCCGCTGCACATCCGCCTGATGACTGATGCCGCTTTCCCCCTGCCTCTGATGGGGCTGGTGCACATCGGCAACCGGATCGAACAGCAGCGGGCGATACGCCAGGGGGAGATTCTCGAGCTCCGGGCGCGGATCGCCAACGCCAGGGACACCGATCGCGGACTGGAATTCGACATCCTGACCGAGGCAAGCTCCTCGGGGCATGTCATCTGGAAGGAATACAGCACCCTGCTCTACCGTCAGCCTACCGGGAACAACGGAAAAGACGGGAAAAAGCAGCCCCCTGAAGCGCCACAGATGCTCTCCGGCCAGGCCACGGTCCAGGCCCCCGGCAACATTGGTTACCGCTACGGCCGGATCTCCGGGGATATGAACCCGATCCACCTACACCCGCTATCGGCCAAGGCCTTCGGCTTCCCGCGTAATATCGCCCATGGCATGTGGAGCAAGGCACACTGCCTGGCGCTGATGGAGAAGGCCGAGGGGCCATTGGAGGCGGTAACGGTGGACACCCAGTTCAAGAAGCCGTTCTTCATTCCCGGAACCGGCATCCTCACCTGGGAGCGCAATCGCAGCGAAACACCGTTCTGCCTTCTGAACAAGGACGCCTCCGCGCCCCATCTGGAGGGAAGCCTCAGCCGCGGTTGAGGGTCATTCGGGATCGGGCACGGTGCCGTCCGCCAGCGGCAGGGAGAACCAGAACACGGTGCCCCCGCCCTCGCGGCGCTCAAACCCGATCTCACCGTTCTGGCCAGTGATCAGGCTGCGGCACAGCGACAGCCCGATCCCCATGCCCTCATCCTTGTTGGAATAGAACGGCTGAAAAAGGCGCTCTTCCGCGTCTTCCGGCAGCCCGCAGCCGCGGTCCGCCACGCGCACGCACACCGCGTCCTCCAGCGCCTCCGCACTGACTTCAACCGGCTCCTCGCTGCCGCAGTTGCGTGAGGCTTCAAGCGCGTTGCGGATCAGGTTGAGTACCACCTGCTGCACCTGCACGGGGTCCGCGACCGCATAGGGCAGGTGCTGCGGAATCGACAGACTGACCTCGATCGCGTTGTTGCGCGAATCCACCTCGGCGAACTCGCGGCTCTCCGCAAGCAGTCGGGCCACATCCACGGTCTCCTTGCCGGTAGCGGGCTGGTGCACGAACTGCCGGATGCGGCGGATAACCTCACTGGCGCGGTGGGACTGGGCCGTGATCTTCTCCAGCACCTCCGCGAGCGCGTCCTGGTCCAGGGTGTCCTTCTCCATCATTCGAGAGACCAGGCTGACGTAATTGGCGATGGCGGTCAGCGGCTGGTTCACCTCATGGGCCACGCCGGCTGCCATCTCGCCCATCACTGACAGACGCGAGGCATGCGCCAGCTGTTCACGCTGTTCCGCAACCAGGTCCCGTGTCTCCTCCAGCGCCCGCTCCTGGGCCAGTTCCTCGGTAATGTCCCGGAACACCAGGACGCTCCCGGTCAGTTCACCGTTCTCGAAGCGGGGCGCCGCCCGGTACTCTGCCTGGAAGCTGGTGCCATCCGCACGGGTCATGGTCACGCCCCGCCGCAGTACCGCTGCGCCGTCCTGGCACAGTAC
The DNA here is from genome assembly GCF_913056445.1 of uncultured Halovibrio sp. NCBI lineage: Bacteria > Pseudomonadati > Pseudomonadota > Gammaproteobacteria > Oceanospirillales > Halomonadaceae > Halovibrio > uncultured Halovibrio sp. Next base: position 1,785 of record NZ_CAJXMA010000068.1, on the reverse strand, counting down.
CCGCCCGGCGTGGGAAGCCTCCTCGCCGGAGTCATGGGTGAAATGCAGATCCCCGATACGACGCCCCACCAGCGCGTCCTGTTCCGCCCCTGCGATTTCCGCCGCCGCCGGGTTGGCGAAGGTGATCACACCCTGGGGATCGAGCCCATAGATGCCCTCAAAGATGGCGTTGAGCAGGCTGGCCTGTTCGCTTTCAAGCTGGCGATTGCGCGCCTGCATGACGCGCTCCAGCTGGATCACCCGGATCTGGGTATCCACCCGCGCCATGACCTCCTGGGCCTGGAAGGGCTTGGCGATGTAGTCCGCACCGCCCATGTTGAAGCCCCGGACCTTGGCATCAATGTCGTTGAGGGCGGACAGGAAGATGATGGCACTCAGGGCCGTGTCAGTGTCCGCGCGCAGATGCTTGCAGACCTCGAAACCATCCATGCCCGGCATCATGATGTCGAGCAGGATCACCTCAGGGTGATGCCGGCGCGCCAGCTGCAGTGCCTTTTCGCCGTCGTTGGCGATCAGAAGCTGGTAGCCCTTGTCCCTCAGGGTTTCGTAGAGCACCTTGAGGTTCTGGGGATTGTCGTCCACCAGCAGGACACAGGCCTGCTCCGGGTCGGTGGGCGTTTCGCTGACCGTGCTCATTCCGGGTCCCCGTCCCGCACGCTCATGACCATGCGCACCAGCTGGGCGAGTGAATGGGTTCCCATCTTGTGCATCACCCGGGAGCGGTGGATTTCGACGGTGCGCTGGCTGATGTCGAGCTCAATGGCGATGACCTTGTTGGCCTGGCCGGCGACCATGCGATCCATGATCTCACGCTCACGCGGCGTGAGCTGGGCCAGCTGCTCCTCGATCAGCCGCTTCTCCTCACGGCCCTGATGCTGCTCCGCATCCGTGGCCAGGGCAGCCCGGATCTTCTCCAGAAGCTGGTCTTCACGGTAGGGCTTCTCGATGAAGTCAACGGCGCCCTTGCGCATCGCCTCCACGGCCAGGGGCACGTCACCGTGGCCGGTTACGAAGATGATCGGCAGGTGGGAGCCCCGCTCAATGAGTTCCTCCTGCAGCTCCATGCCATCCATCTCGGGCATGCGGATATCCAGCACAATGCAGCCCTGCATACCGCCATGCCAGTCTTCCAGAAAGCGGGTGGCGCGCTCGTATCCCGCAACCGCCAGCCCTTCCGAGCGCAGCAGCATGGACAGGGAATCCCGGACCGCCTCGTCATCCTCTACGATGTAGACCGTCTGCTCGGTCTCCGCCATTGGCATACTCCTTTACTGATTACTGTCGCCCGCACCGGGCATGGTGGTGGCACCATCAACCAGTGGCGGCGCCACCGTCATCGGATCCACCCGTTCCTGCTGCCAGTTCATGCGCCAGTCCAGGTGCGGGCCGGTGGCGCGGCCCGAGGCACCCACTTTTCCCAGAGCCTCGCCCTGTGCCACCTCGTCGCCCTCGCTCACATGGATCTCGCTCAGATGCAGGAAGGTGGAGGAGACCCCGTATCCATGATCCAGGATCAGGGTCCCCCCGGAGAAATACAGATCCGGCTCAACCAGCACCACACGCCCGCCTGCCGGCGCCGCTACGGGTCTTCCCGTTTCCGCGGCTATATCAATGCCGTAATGCGGCTGACGGGGTTCGCCGTTGTAGAAACGCTGGCTGCCGTAGACCCCGGTAACGGTTCCCGCCACCGGCCAGATCCAGGAACCAGCAAAGTCCGGGCGGCGTGACTGGTCCTTCCGCGCCGCGCTCACCCGCCGCGCTTCCCCCCGGATCCGCTCCAGCGCC
>NZ_CAJXMA010000067.1:0-16110 GCF_913056445.1 uncultured Halovibrio sp. | reverse complement strand
GGACCTGTTGAAGGACCGCATCATCATGGTCACCGGCGCCGGTGACGGCATCGGCCGCGCCGCTGCCAAAGCCTACGCGGCACACGGCGCCACCGTTATTCTCCTGGGCCGCACCATCAAGAAGCTGGAAAAGGTCTATGACGAGATCGACGCCGCTGGCCACCCGGAACCGTTGATCCTGCCGCTGGATATTGAAGGCGCTGGCGCGGCGGACTATGACCAGGTGGTGGAACGCATCGAGGAGGACTTCGGCCGACTGGACGGCCTGCTGCACAATGCCAGCCGTCTCGGCGACCGCACGCCGCTGGAGTACTACAATCCGGAGGAATGGGAACGGGTGATGCGCACCAATGTAACCGGCGCCTTCCTGCTCAGCCAGGCCATGACCCCACTGCTGCGCGCCGCTCCGGACGCCTCAGTGATCTTCACGTCATCAAGCGTGGGCCGTAAGGGGCGCGCCAACTGGGGTGCCTACGCCATCTCCAAGTTCGCCACCGAAGGCCTGGTGGAAACCCTCGCCGATGAACTGGACGATGCGCGCACCGCCGTGCGGGTGAACAGCCTCAACCCCGGCGCCACCCGCACCTACATGCGCCACCTCGCCTACCCGGCCGAGGACCCGGCCAGCAACCCGGAACCGGACGCCATCATGGGCGCCTACCTGTACCTGATGGGCCCGGATTCAAAAGGCGTAACCGGCCAGCAGTTCGACGCCCAGATCAAGCGCTGAGCGCGGAACGGTCCTCGCCGCCAAAGGCCTCCAGCAGCGCCGGAACCAGGCGTGACAACTCCAGTGTCATCAGGCTGAAGGCGGCATCAAAGCGGGCGACGCGGTCATCCCCGGCATCGTCGTCCAGCTTCTCCTTCAGGTCATCCCCGAAGCGCAGCCGACGGATCGTCAGCTCATCGTCCAGCATGAACGACAGCTGATCCTCCCAGTCCAGCGCCAGCCGCGTCACGCTCATGGCGTTATCCAGATGGGCACGAACCTCATCCCCATCCAGACCCACGCCCTTGATGCGGACCACACCGCCCTGCTCCTCATCATCGCGCAGCTCACACTCATCCGCTGGCACCAACCCAGCTGGAGGATGCGCTTCACCGCGTAGCCATTGGGTCATAGTGAACGCCGGCGATTGCTGTACCGCCGGCGGACGAACTGGCATGGAGCCCAACGTCTCACGCAGCTCCGAAAGCAGTGTCTCGGCCGCGTTACTGGCAGCGGAGTCCACCACAACCAGTTCCTGGGACGGCGCAATATAGGCATGAATGAACCGCGACTTGGTGAACGCCCGGGGCAACAGTTCCAGCGTCACCTGCTCCTTGATCTCCGTCTTATCCTTGCGCCGCAGCGGTTGCCCCCGCTCTTCCTCAGCCGCGGCAACGCGCTCATCCACCTCCTCGCGGATCACCGCCGGCGGCAGCACCTTCTCCTCGCGGCGCAGGCAAACCAGATGGCACTCGCCGGACGTAAATACCAGCTGATCGCCATCACGCCCAAGCGGCGACACCCAGCCCATACGCTCGGTGTCCTGGGGCCCGCAGGGCTGGAACGCCCGCTTTGCCAGCGCCTCCTCCAGGGCCTCGGCGGACCACTCGAAGGCTTTAGTGATACGATAGAGACGCGCGTTACGAAACCACATGAACCAGATCCCCGGCATTGACCAAACAGGGCCGGGATTATCCGGGGGAAGCCAGCACCATGTCCACAGGCACCAGCCTCTATTTCTACATCACTGAAAACTGCGAACTCTGCGAACAGGCCGAACAGATCCTCGTCCGCACCCCACTCGAGACCCCCATCCCGGTGGACGTCGTCGACATCAGCGAATCCGAGGAGCTGGTGGAACAATACGGTGAGCGCATTCCGGTTCTGCGTATGGAACCTGAAGGAAAGGAACTGGACTGGCCGTTTACGGCGGAGGATGTGATCGCGTTTCTGGGAAACCACTGACCGATAGTCGTGTGGGCTGGGCCAGATAAAGGGGGCGTTACTATCGCGGCTGTAGCCGCGACCCCCACGCCCACTCACCAGAAAAATGTTAGACTGCCCCTAACAGAAACCTTGGGAGGATAGAAAATGTTAATGGTTGTCTCACCCGCCAAAAAACTCGACTACGAAAGCAAGCTCCCCACGAGCAGCTACTCCCAACCCCAGTTCCTCGAACACAGCCGGGAACTGATCGACGACCTCAAGCAGCTGGAACCCCACCAGGTCAGCAACCTCATGGGCATCAGCCAGCAGCTCGGCGAACTCAACGCCCAACGCTATCAGGAATGGCACACCCCCTTCACGCCCGACAACGCGCGCCCGAGCGTCCTCGCGTTCAAAGGCGACGTCTACGAAGGCATGGCGCCGGAAAAGTTCACCCAGAACGACTTCGACTTCGCCCAGCACCACCTGCGCATCCTCTCCGGCCTCTACGGCGTGCTGCGCCCGCTGGACCTGATGCAGCCCTACCGGCTGGAAATGGGCACGAAGTTCCAGAATGCCCGGGGCAAGGACCTCTATGCCTTCTGGAAGGACACCATCACCGCCCACCTGAAGAATGAGCTGGAACAGGACGACGGTGTGCTGATCAACCTCGCCTCCAACGAGTACTTCAAGGCCGTGGACCATAAGAAGCTGGGTGCCCGCATCATCACGCCCCAGTTCAAGGACTGGAAGAACGGCCAGTACAAGATGATCAGCTTCTACGCCAAGAAGGCCCGCGGCATGATGGCCGCCTACATCATCCGCCACCGCCTGACCAACCCCGAAGACGTGAAAGGGTTTGATACCGACGGCTACGCGTTCAACGAAGAGCTGTCCGGCGGGGAAAACTGGGTGTTTACGCGGGAATAGAAAACCGATCGCGACCGGGGGTCGCTCCTACGCAATATCGTCCTCCTTCCGTAGGAGCGGCCATGGCCGCGACCCATGCCGCGAATCCACCATGAAACCATTCAGATCGGCGGCATCTCGCCATCCAACCGGTCCAGGTGCCAGTCCTCGGTAGGCTTGTTCAGGGGCAGCTTCAGGGCCACAACGTCTTCTTCCTGATCGTAGGTAACCGAGAACCCGAGCGCCCTGGCAAGACCGGCCATGGCCTCATTGCCGGGGAGGACGTGACCCACCATCTCGAGGGTGCCGCGGGCCTTGCAGTAGCGGATCATCTTCTCCATCAGGATCCGGCCCAGACCCTCGCCGCGCAGATCATCGCGCACCATAACGGCAAACTCGCACTGGATGTTGTCTGCATCCGTCCACACTCGCACGGTGCCAAGGGTGCGTTCACTGCCATCCTCCAGCCACTCCGTGGCGATGAACACCATCTCGCGGTCGTAGTCGATCTGGACCATCCGCGCGATGTCATCGTGGGTGAAGCTGTTGCGGTACTGGAAGAACCGGTACCGGATCGTCTCCGGGGACTGGCTCTGGTGGAACTCCAGGTGACCCGGCTCATCCTCGGCGCGGATCGGGCGCACCAGAACCTTGCGGCCGGATTTCAGGCTGACCCACTCCTCCAGCTCACGGGGATAGGGCTTGATCACCGGCCGAACCGGCTCGCCCAGATCAATGGCCACATCGCAGGCCACGGCACCATCCTCCCCAAACAGCAGGGGCAGGATCTCCAGCCCGCGGATCTCGGGAATGTCGCTGTTGATCTGGGAGAGCGTTACCAGCGTCTGGCACACGGCCCGGATGTCCTCCTCCGGTTTTGGGCTGTACTCGCGCAGCAGTCGGTAGGCATTACTGCGCGCCAGCAGCTCATTGGCCAGGTTCATGTTCAGCGGCGGCAGTGCCACGCGCCGGTCACTCATGATGTTCACCCGCGCGCCGGCGGAGCCACACACGATCAGGGGCCCGAAGACCGCATCCCGGGTGAGACCGAGGCTGAAACCAATCCCCTCCAGCCCGGCATTCGTCTGGTGCATGGCAAACCCCAGGAAGCCGCTGTTGGGGAAGTGCTTGCGGTACTGCTCCATGAGCGTCTGGCAGGCATTGGAGATGGCCGCCTCATCATTGAGCCGGCGGATGGTGTAGCGGTAACGCCCACGGCCGGAGGTCTCCTCCAGGTACGGATGGCAGCCGCGCTCATGCAGCAGCGTGATGTTCACTGGCCCGCCCCACTCACGGAACGCCTCCACAGCCTCCTCTTCATCGTCGCAGTAGGCCGTCTCCAGGGTCTGGATGCCGTAGGCGGCCACCAGCTGGCGGGCCTCGCGGTTGGTCAGGTGGTTGCGGCGGCTGCGGATCACCTTCTGGACCATCTCCCGGGCCTCCTGGCGATTCACCTCCGGTTCTACCCAGGATTCCGGTGTCTCCGCCAGCAGCCGCTGGCCACGCTGGTGCTTCACAAAGTGCATGAAGGCACGGATCGCCTTCTCCGGTGAGAAGAAGGTGGGCACCCCGGCCTCGTAGAAGGCATCCCGGGCGTCCAGAACCGTGCTCTGGCCCAGCCAGCAGGTGAACACATTCAGGCGCTGGCGCCGGGCCACCTGCATCACCGAATCCGCGATGTGCAGGGTGTCCTCCAGCAGCGTAGGCGTGTACATCACCAGCACATTCGCAATGCCCGGGTCCTGACCCAGGATCTGGAGGACATCCGCGTAGAGCTGGGGCGAGGCGTCATAGCCCAGGTCCAGCGGGTTGCGCACGCTCAGATAGCCGGGCAGACGCTGCTCCAGTTTCGCCACCGTCTCCTCGGAAAACTGCGCCAGCTCGCCCCCTTGGTAAAGCAGCCGGTCCACCGCCAGCACCCCGGGGCCCACGCCGTTGCACAGCACCACCAGCTCCTCACGGCGCACCCGGCGCATGCGTGAGAGGCTCTCCAGGGCATCGAACATCTCGTCCAGGCCGTTCACCCGCAGCACACCGGCACGCTGGAGCGCGGCATCGTAGATCGGATCCGTCTGGGTAATGCCATCCGGGAGTGTGTGCGGCAGATACTCGGACTCCGGGAAACGGCCACTTTTTACAGCGATCACTGGTTTGGAGCGCGAGGCGGCCCGTACCGAGGAGATGAACCGGCGCGGGTTCGGGATGTGCTCAATGTGCAGCAGGATCGCCCGGGTCCCCGGGTCCTCCGCCAGGTAGTCGATGAGATCGTCATGGGCGATGTCCACGCCATCCCCCAGGGTCAGCAGGCGCGAGAACCCCACACCCCGGGCAAAGGCCCAGTCGATGACTGCGCTGGCCACGGTACCGGACTGCCCCACGAACCCGATCTTGCCGGGCAGCACGCCCATGTGGGCGTAGGTGGCGTTCAGCTGCGTGTCCGGCGACATGATGCCGATGGTATTGGGCCCCAGAATCCGAACGCCGGCCTTCTTGGCGGCATCCCGCACCGCGTACATCAGCGGTTCGCCATTGCGGCTGTAGGAACGGGACATACCACCGGTCATCACCATGGCGGTCCGCACCCCGCATTCGCCCAGCTGGCGCACCAGCTTGGGCACGGTTTCCGGCGGGGTACAGATGATCGCCAGATCCGGCGCCCAGGGCATCTGCTTGATGCGGCGCTCACAGCGGATGCCGTGCACCTTGTCGTACCCCTGGCGGTTCACCACCAGCAGCTGGCCCGGGTAATCCCCGGCCATGAGGTTGCGCAGCACCATGCCGCCCAGGCTTGTAGCCCTTTCGGACGCCCCGATGACGGCAATGGAACGCGGATTGAACAGCGCATTGAGATGCCGGGTGGACATACAGCCCCTCTTTCAGACCCTTTCCAGACGCCGGATTGCTTGCCACATCCATCCGCGCGGCTCACAATCCCTGTCAGAAGTGTAACCTGCATGGCGAGGCGCGACGATGGCAACAGCCTACTTCCATCACCCCGACTGTGAAAAACACGATATGGGGGATGACCACCCGGAAAGCCCGCGGCGCCTGAGCGCCATCCGTGAACACCTGCAGCAGACCGGCCTGTGGGAGCAGCTGGCCGTCAACGAAGCGGAAGAAGCCTCCCACGATGAACTGCGCCGCGCCCACCCGGACAGCTACATCAGCCAGCTGGAACAGATGACGCCCAGCCAGGGCCGCATCATGGCGGACCCGGACACGGCCATGAACCCGCACACGTTCCGTTCCGCCAAACTCGCGGCGGGCTCCGGCATCCAGGCCGTGAACCAGGTGCTCACCAACCAGGCGCGCAACGCCTTCTGCGCCATCCGGCCGCCGGGCCACCATGCTGAACGCAATCGCACCATGGGGTTCAGCTTCTTCAACAACATCGCCATTGCTGCTCTGCACGCGCTCACTTTCCACCATCTGGAACGGGTCGCCATCCTCGACTTCGACGTCCACCAGGGTAACGGCACCGTGGACATCTTCCACCATGACCCGCGCGTGCTGCTGTGCTCCAGCTTCCAGCACCCCTTCTACCCCTTCAAGCATAGCCACGGTATGCCCGGGCACATCCTGAACGTCCCGCTGGAACCAGGCACGGACAGCGCCAGCTATCGGCAGGCGGTCACGGATGGCTGGTTCGAGGAACTGGCGGCCTTCAAGCCCCAGCTGATCCTGGTGTCAGCAGGTTTTGACGCGCACCGGCTGGATCCACTGGCGGATGTGAACCTGGAAACCGAGGACTACACCTGGATCACGGAAGAGATCACCCGCCTCGCCTGGGAGCTTTGCCGGGGGCGGGTCGTGTCGATGCTGGAGGGGGGTTACCACCTGCAGTCACTCACTGAAGGTGTCGAGGCGCACATCCGCGGGCTGATTGCCGCCAGCTGATCACTCCCGGGCGATGTCCGCCTCATAGCGGTTGCTGAACAGCCGCTCCATGGTGCCGTCCTCGTGCATGCCCTCAATGGCCGCGGCAATGGCCTCCGCCGCCTCTTCCCGAGGCGAGGATCGGGACATGAACACTTTTCCCTTCAGGGTATCCAGCCGCATCAGGGTGCGAACCGGCGCCCCGGAGCCATCCGGATCGAAACCAGCCGGGATGGCCAGCTCCGACGCCACTACCGCCCTCAGCCTGTCACGCTTCAGCAGCCTCAGGCCATGGGCCACATTGTTGACGGGAACCTTACGAATGGCCTCATTAGCAGCAAAGGTGTGCCCGTACCAGGTACCGCTGAGATAACCCACGTTCTCGCCTGCCAGTTCGTCCAATGAGTCAATGGGCTCATCCTCGGCACGCCCCAGAGCCAGAACCTGCACGTCCACCAGGTCAGCCACGGGTTCTGCGATCTGATTGATGCCGGGCGCGACAAAGGTGGGTACGAAATCCGCATGCCCCTCCTCCATTTCCAGAATGGCGCGGCTGTGCGGGCGGACCTGGTAACGGATGGGGATATCGGTACGACTGCGGATCGCTTCCACCAGATCCACAAGCAGACCACGGCGCTCGCCTTCCGGCGTGCGCTCAGCCCAGGGCTCTATGGCCGCGAGGCTGAATGTGATGGGGTCTTCAACGGTGGAGTTGGCCTGCAGGGCAACAGAGCCCAGCGAGGCCAGCAATACAAGGGCACCGTACAACAGGGCACGCAGCATGGATGACTCCAGTCCTCAGGCTCGCCCTGAATTAAAGCACAGGGACTGAAATCCGTCATCCCTCAGCCGGCGTCGCGCTGGCGCAGGAAGTCCAGGGCCTCTTCGCGGATGCCTTGCCAGCCTTCCTTGACCGTGCGTAGAAGCCCGGCAACTTCGTCCAGTTTTTCCACGTCATTGCGCATGCTGGCTTCCAGAAGAGCTCTCTCCATGTAGTCGTAGAGCCTCTCCAGTTCACCGGCCAAATCCCCGCCTTCTTCAAAATTCAGGGAGCCACGTAGCACGGCCACGATCTCCATGCTCTTGTTGATCAGATTTCCCTTGGCCGCGTAATCCTTTGCCTCAATCTTGCCCTTCGCCATATTAATGCGTTCAAGCGCCCCATCCAGAAGAAGCTGGACCAGCTTGTGGGGATCCGCATCCGTGATGCTGGTCTGGGTGTTAACCTGCTGGTAAGCCTGCAGTGCGTTCATGGTGTTACCCCTGTTGCCTGGCTTGGTTGTTCATGATCAGGAGGCGACGATCACCCGCCGCCAATCATCCCGCTGCCGCCGCTCATACCCGCCAGTTGCTGGCTCAGATACTGCTGCGTGCTGTTGAATTCGGCAATCCGCGCGTCCGCGGAGCTGAACTGGCTCGTCAGGCGTTCGCGGTAGGACTGGATACGCTCATTCAGGTCTTCACGCTCCTGCGCAATGTCGTCCAGTTCATTATTGAGTGCATCCGTACGGGAGCTCAGGGCACCATTGGAGCCGACCATGTTGGAAACGGTATCGACCATCCGTTCGCTCACACCCTGTATGAACTCAACCGTCCCACGATCACCGGTCTGGCTGCCATTAATGCGCACCTGGATGCCGTCTGCCGCATTGTCACTGCTATCCGACAGGCGCAGCACCCGACCATCACCTTCCGCCGTAGCGCCATTAATGGTGCCCGCAACGTCATTGCCTGTTGTTCCCGTCTCAACGGCCAGCCCGAGCTCTGCCTCGGTGTTGGTATCAACGCTGGTGATGGCAACATTTGAGTCGCTGCCGTAACTGCCCGAGGTAAACGTGAGACTGCCGCTGCCATCAACGCCAACATTTACGCTACGGTCCGCCGAATTCAGCGCATCATTGTTGTTGAGCTGGGTCTGTATCTCAGTCGCAAGCTCATCACGGGTATAGGTGCCCGCAGTCAACTCAATGCTGGCGCTGGTCTGCCCATCGACCTTGAACGTCAGGCTGTTGTTGTCGGCATCAACGTTGATACCGGTCGCCGGTGTCTGGTTACTGGAGACCAGCTGCCCCTGGGTCGCTGCCTGGCTCACATTGATGCTGTATTCGCCGGCCTCGGTGTTCACACTGCTGCGAACGAATTCCACCTGGGAATCGGATGTGCGGCCCTGCTCCGCGAAAAGCGCCGTTACATCGTCCGGGTTGGCCTTCAGCTCTTCCTGGAACTTCTGGGAGTCAAACTCAAGCTGCCCGGTCTGGAAATCCGTACTGATGCCAACGTCCGAAAGACTGCGGACACTCGCGTTCTCAAGACCCGGAACGATCTGGTTGAGCTCCCGCTTGAGCTGGTTCTCAACGTTTCGCACCGTGGCATCACCGGTCAGCAGACTGCCCCCGCTATCCTGGCTGAAGGAGGTCAGCTCGTTGACCGTGCTCTTGAAAGCGTTGAACTTGTCCACGAACTTCTGGACCTTCTCGGCGACCGCGCCGGTGTCCTGGCTGACCCCGACGGATGTTGTCCCAGTGTTCTGAAGCTGGAACGTCAGCCCATCCACAACGCCTTCGACGCTGTTGGAAGAACGCGTCACGTCGATGCCGTTCACGCTCAGCTTGGCATCCTGGGCAGCAACGGTTTCTTCCATGTTCTTCGTCGTGTCGTTGAACGCGAACTGCGAGAGGCCGGTGTTGTCGGTGTTGTTGCCGTCGGAATCCGAGACCGAGATGGTTGCGCCGTTGGCCGTACCGCTTTCGTCCGAGGACAGGGTCAAGCGATAGCCATTACCCGTGTCCACGATGCCGGCGGACACACCCGCGTCGGATTCGTTGATGCTGTTGGCGAGCCCCTGAAGGGTGTCGTTGCTGCCATCGACTGTGATGTTGGTCGTCTTGTCGCCAGTCTGAATGGTCAGGGTCCCCTGCCCAACGCTCGTTGTATTGCGGTCCGAAAACGAGCCGGAAGCGAGGGACTGGTTGGTCGCAAGCTGCTGCACATCGAGGTTATAGTTCCCCTCGCTGGCATTGGCACTGTCCACGGAAACGCTGACACTGTCACCGTTGGTCGAGGCGGAAAACGACTGCATCGCTTCCGGAGAGCCCAGCTGGCGCATGGGAAGCCTGAGATCGGTCACGGCACTACGGATCTTGCCGAACGCCGAAATCATCGCCTCGGTTTCTTTCTGCTCCTGGTTGAGCCGATTCTCGGTGGGGCCTCGCTCCGCCTGAACCAGCTTGTCGACCAGATCAGCGTTGAGAACGCCCGACCCGACGCCAAGGGATGATATGCCGCCCATGGACAACCTCCTCCCGAAGGTACTGTTGCCTGTCTATAGAGTGTAACGGCCAATTGCGGCAAAACTTTGCCTCTTTACCGCTGCAAACCTGTTACTGATTGTAAGCAGGCCGGGTTTTGCCGTCTTTTGGACGATCAATGCACACCGCATGCCACCACTGGTCGTACGGCCTCCGGTAGGAGCGAGCTCGCTCGCGATCAACAACATTGAAACCAGAACCGATCGCCTGCAAGCAGGCTCCTACACACCAAACAGGCCCCCGCAAAAACAAAAAAGCCGCCATCCCGGAAGGATGACGGCTATCCCTTGAACCTATGCTCTACAAGGCTTTACACCTTGATGTTCAGCAACGATAAAGGCTCGTCCTGCTGGAGATTCTCCGCCAGTTTCAGTGCCAAGTCATCCGGAATCTGGCGAACCACCTCATCAGTCTGTTGGTCGATGACGCGAACCACCGTCTGACCGGTGTCGTCGTTCACATCAAATTCCAGGTCCCGCTGCACGGACTGGACAAAATCATTAAGGCGCGAGACCGCCTCATTCAGCTCTTCGCGGATGGCGTCGCTCCGTTTCTCGGACTTTTCAGCCCGGGTTTCCCCGCTCCGTCCAGCCTCGATCGGCGTTACGGAACCGTTCTCACGGCCTTCCCCGCTTGCGGAGGGCTGTGATGATGGCGCTGACACCCGCCCCGATTCCGGCTTTTCGGGGGCCTTGCGGTTCGGGTCCGGGCTGTTCAGATTTATGTCACTCATATCACACCTCACCAGTGCGGTTACGCGGCCCGGCCGCCGCCCCGGAGGGCGACGGCTGCCTTAACGCCCCGCTTACTGCAGGAGGGACAGGACCTGCTGCGGCGACTGGTTCGCCTGCGCCAGCACCGAGATACCAGCCTGCTGCAGCACGTTCGCCTTCTGCAGCTTGGCCGTCTCGGACGCAAAGTCCGCATCCAGGATCCGGCTCTTCGAGGCCTCCAGGTTCTCAATGTTGTTGTTGAGGTTGCTGATGGTCGACTCGAAGCGGTTCTGAACCGCACCCAGTTCACTGCGGAATTCGTTCACCGCATCCAGCGCCCCATCAATACGCACAATGGCATCGTTTGCATTAGCAGCGGTGTCGACCGACGCCGCATTGAGACTTCCGTCAGTAAGCCCAACGGTACCGTCCGAGCCCAAAGTACCGCTCCCATCCAATGGGTTGGTATTGCTACCATCTTTCACGATCGTCAACTCTTCAGTCGATCTAAGCTCGATGGTGAAGCTGCCGCTCGCATCTGTAACGGACGCGTAAGCCGCATTGCCAACCTGATCATTGATTTGCGACGCGACTTCATCGAAAACCGCCTGATCATCTTGGGAAATACCGCTACTATCAAAATTGCCATCATCAAGGGTCAGGCTGACATCGATCTGGTCACCATCACCGACGGTTACTGAAAACGCAGTAGCACCTTCACCACTAGAGTCGCCAGCCGCGAAGTACGAGAAACCGTCAGCACTTGAGAAGGATGCCGAATCTGCCACGGCAATAGTGCCCAAGTCCTCGGTTCTTGCACTCGCATCAAGATCCACACTGATCGTCTGGCCTGCATTGGCGCCCACCTGGAATTTCTGGCTACTGAGCGTCCCATCCAGCACGTTCAGTCCGTTGAAATCCGTCTGGCTCGCAATCCGGTCAATCTCCTCCAGACGCTGTTGCACTTCATCATTCAGCGCGGAACGGTCCGTGTCGTTGTTGGTGGCGTTCGCCGCCTGCACCGACAGCTCCCGCACGCGCTGGAGGTTGTTGGTGATCTCATCCAGCCCGCCTTCCGCGGTCTGTGCCAGTGAGATACCGTCCTGCGCGTTCCGGCTGGCCACGTTCAGGCCGCTGATCTGGGACTCAAATCGGGTCGAGATCGCCAGACCCGCCGCGTCGTCCTTCGCACTGTTGATGCGCAGCCCAGACGAAAGACGCTCCAGCGCCTCGTTCTTGGTCGACTTGGATGCGTTCAGCTCGTTCTGGGCGCTGAGCGATGCCACGTTTGTGTTGATACCGAGTGCCATAACCGTTCTCCTGCCTGTTCACTCTTTTGAGGACCGTAGGCCACCCACCGAGCATTCGATGGTATTGCCTTCTGACTTGCGTAACGGCAGAAAGTGTCAGGCCTTTAGATCAAATGACAGGCTTTTTGTAAATGGATGTAACGGATAAAAAGAAAGGCAGTACCAGCATTCCATAAAAAACCGCCACCTCTTGTTCAGAGATGGCGGCTCCTTAGGATTCACCGCCCCGTCAGAGTGGGGAGCGGCTGCTTCCGAGCTGGGTTTACTGCAGGAGGGAAAGAACCTGCTGCGGCGACTGGTTCGCCTGCGCCAGCACCGAGATACCAGCCTGTTGCAGCACGTTCGCCTTCTGCAGCTTAGCGGTCTCGGCCGCGAAGTCCGCATCCAAGATCCGGCTCTTCGAAGCCTCCAGGTTCTCAATATTGTTGTTGAGATTGCTGATGGTCGACTCGAAGCGGTTCTGAACCGCACCCAATTCGCTTCGGAAGTTGTTCACGTTCTCAAGCGCAGCATCAATCCGCAGAATGGCATCATTGGCGTTAGCTGCGGTATCCACAGAAGCAGCATTCAGACTGCCATCGGTCACCGTCGCATCTCCTCCGCTACCATCAAAGTTACCACCATCTGCACCAGCGAATGGGCTTCCGGCAGCACCGCTTGCGAAGGTCAGCTTGTCAGTCGAACGCAATTCGAAAGTGGCATCACCATTACTGTCCTCTTCGTACGATGCATAGGCTGAGTTGCCTACTTGATCATTGATCTGCCGAGTGACCTCTTCAAAAACCTGGTCAGCAGCTGAAGCATCTACCGTCGCACCAGCAGCAGTCGAAGCATCAAAAAGGTCAGCACTCAAGCTAAGATTCACATCGATCTGATCACCATCTCCAGCTGTGACACTGAACAGGGTCCCCCCATCATCGGTACCAGAAAAGGTCGAGAAATCACTTGCATCCAAGGCACTACTAGTAGAAGCGATCGCCAACTGACCGGTATTGCCAGTTCGGGCGCTTGTATTGAGGTCAACACTGATCGTCTGGCCTGCATTGGCGCCCACCTGGAATTTCTGGCTACTGAGCGTCCCATCCAGCACGTTCAGTCCGTTGAAATCCGTCTGGCTCGCAATCCGGTCAATCTCCTCCAGACGCTGTTGCACTTCATCATTCAGCGCGGAACGGTCCGTGTCGTTGTTGGTGGCGTTCGCCGCCTGCACCGACAGCTCCCGCACGCGCTGGAGGTTGTTGGTGATCTCATCCAGCCCGCCTTCCGCGGTCTGTGCCAGTGAGATACCGTCCTGCGCGTTCCGGCTGGCCACGTTCAGGCCGCTGATCTGGGACTCAAATCGGGTCGAGATCGCCAGACCCGCCGCGTCGTCCTTCGCACTGTTGATGCGCAGCCCAGACGAAAGACGCTCCAGCGCCTCGTTCTTGGTCGACTTGGATGCGTTCAGCTCGTTCTGGGCGCTGAGCGATGCCACGTTTGTGTTGATACCGAGTGCCATAACCGTTCTCCTGCCTGCTCACTCTTTTGAGGACCATAGGCCGCCCCACCGAGCATTCGATGGTATTGCCTTCTGGCTTGCATAACGGCAGAAAGTGTCAGGCCTTTAGACCGAATGACAGGCTTTTTGTAAATGGATGTAACGACGCCTCTCTCACCTATCCCCGAAAATGAAAAGATCGCTTTCCTGCGGGAAAAGGGCATTGCTTCCCTGTTGTTTCGCAGCCAACCACAGCTGTGAGTGGCTCTTCTGGAGGGAATGAAACTGCCTGAGCGAGACGAGGTGAGCATATATCAGCGCAAGAACTCCAGGCTCACGCAGTTCAAGAAACCGTTCATCATCTAGGTTCTTGATTGCCGTCTCATCGACCGCATAAAGCTGACTACTACCTCGTTCGCCACTTCGCGGCACCCATGGGGCAAGAAGATCCAACCTCTCTAAAATACGCATAGCTTTCCATGTGTGCTCCTGCTGGCCCCGAATCTGCTGCAGAACACTCAACGCAGTATGGGTCAGCTCGGAAGGCGTGCCATCAGCCTCGAAAAGAGGAAGGCTTCTTTCTTCGAGCGTCATGTCCTCGGTAAGAGAGGGGTCATTTTCCTCAATACCGAGCACTGGCTCGCCCTGACCCGACTCCACGGAATAGAAAGGATGTGCCCTGAGAACCGCAGGAATATAATCAGCCAACCATTTGCCTCGCGAAGAAACGAAGGGATTCCGCCCCTCCTCCAGGCCCATAAGCGCTATAGGGATCCACTGGTCATCACGCGGCATGAATACCACTGGAAAAAATCGAGCTGCATGAGGTATTTCCTGGCCCCACACCGGCACCATGATTCGATCCCGGGCAAAGCTGAAATCCGTGCTCTGAAGAAGACGAAGACTTCCATGCCGCTCTGGATCCAAAACTGTAACGCTCATAGCTTTCCCCTTTGCATTGATACCAGCCCTTCTCAGTGTCCCATTTTTCAGTCCCATCCTAGCAGCTTTTCTGCTTGATGCCGCAGGCAGCCTGAGCTAGGTGACCTGGTTAGTCCAACCGTTGGCACAGGCTGTGCTTCACCCTGAAAGAAACTGGTGGAGACGGCATTTCTTTGCCATCTTAGGCCCATACTCAGCTTCGCGGCCCGAACCACCGAGACATAGATATTCGCGCCAGCACCTGCATTTCTGGAGAAAGTAACCAATGACACAACGCAAACGCCGAGCCTCTAACCCACAGTCACGCAAGGCTGGAACTAAAGAGAAGGTCAGCCCGGTGGTGAGGGAATCGGCAATCCCAAAACCTGATGGCCTCCTGGAAGCAAAAAACCAGTTGAAGCAGGCTCGGGGAAGCGACAGCGTCCTGGCGGCGGCAAAAGCCGTTCTTCAGATCGAACCCACCGACCCTGATGCCATGGATACCCTGGGGCAACTCCAGATGCTAAAGGGGCACGCGCGGGATGCTACCGAAACCCTGGCGCGGGCGCTGTTTCTACAGCCGAATAATGAAGCGTTACTGGAACGCTACATCCGCGCCGCCGCCAAGGCAGGCCTTCATTGGGATGCGCTTTGTGTCGCAAGACACTGGGTGAGTATCGCCACCGAAAAGCCAGCCGCCGCCACCAGGCTTCTTGCGGGGCTGTATGGGCTGATCGGGAAAGAGGATATCAGCCGGCAGTGGGCATACGAAGCCGCAAGACTGGACCCACTGAGCGTCGCTCAGGCGACGGACCAATCGCAGCTGAGTATTCTCGTGTTATCCAGTATCGCCAGCGGCAGCTATATCTTTCAGCCGAAGTCCGGGAGCCTCAACACCAGCGAAGGCCACAATAATCTCCCTTCCCTTTTGGATACAATGAATACAACGCGTTACCGACTGCACGTCGATGCCATTGATGAGATCAATGCCACGCTAAAAAACCTCCCTAAAGTCGATGTAATTTATAACGGCATCACCGACCCGGAGCGGTGCAGACAGGCACTGGTCAATGCCGACCGCCTGTGCGAGCGACTCTATAGTGGTTATGGAATTCCTGTGATCAATAACCCTAAGCGGGTGCTTGAATGCACTCGCGAGAATAACGCACAAAGGGGAGCAGACTGGGAGGGCGTGATTGTACCGAAAAGTGTCCACCTAGGCCTCATCGATGGAGAGATCGGCGACACCGTGCGGGAAACAGCACGCAATCACGGCCTGAAAGAGCCTATCATCATGCGTGCGGCGGGTTATCAGGGAGGCAAGAACATGCACCTGATTGACGACCTTGAAAATCTGAAAGTTCGACTTCAGAGCCCAACTGAAGTCTATCTGATCGAGTACATTGATACTCAGAGTGATGATGGCCTTTTCTGGAAGTATCGCGCTTTTTTGGTTGGAGAAAAGCTATGGCCAGGTAGCGTTATTGCCAGCAAAGAGTGGGTGAGCAACCGGGCCGCAAGCAGAGAAGATGCTTCCCTCGCGGAGAAAATGCATCAATACCAGAAGGTCTATCAAGAGGACCCCGAGCAGGTTATAGGCACACAGGCATGGGCGGATCTGCGTAATGCACTCATTGCTATCGGTCTTGAATATTGTGGCGTCGACTATGGTCTCTCAAAA
>NZ_CAJXMA010000066.1:0-16115 GCF_913056445.1 uncultured Halovibrio sp. | reverse complement strand
TGAGCCAGCGTTCCAGCCCCGGTTAGGCCGGGGTGTGATGCGCTGATGGATGTTATTGTGCCTTCCTTCCGGTAGACTGCGCACTCTTCAGCACATGTATCAGGGAGCCGGAGCATGGTTTAAACCGTGACGGCTTCCTCGATTTCAGACCCCGATGATTGATCATGATCCTTTTACAGGTACTTGGTAGAAAGGTTCGTCGGGGCGCGTCCACTGTCAACACAGGAGAGGCTGACAATGTTTAAGCGAGATATGACCATTGCCGGTTACGATGACGAAATCTGGAATGCCATGGAGGCGGAAGTCCGCCGACAGGAAGAGCATATCGAACTGATCGCGTCTGAAAACTACACCAGTCCACGCGTGATGGAAGCGCAGGGCTCGGCACTCACCAACAAGTACGCCGAGGGTTATCCCGGCAAGCGCTACTACGGTGGTTGCGAGCACGTGGACGTGGTAGAGGAGATCGCCATTGAGCGTGCCAAGAAGCTGTTCGGAGCGGATTACGCCAACGTCCAGCCGCACTCCGGCTCCTCCGCCAACAACGCGGTCTACCTGGCACTGATGCAGCCGGGCGACACGGTGCTGGGCATGAGCCTGGACGCCGGTGGCCACCTGACCCACGGGGCCAGCGTCAACTTCTCCGGCAAGACCTACAATGCGGTGCAGTATGGCCTGGACACGGAAACAGGCATGATCGACTACGACGAAGTCGAGCGCCTGGCGGTTGAGCACAAGCCCAAGGTCGTACTGGCCGGTTTCTCCGCTTACTCCCAGGAGCTGGACTTCAAGCGTTTCCGCGAGATCGCGGACAAAGTGGGCGCTTACCTGTTCGTGGACATGGCCCATGTGGCCGGTCTGGTAGCAGCCGGTGTCTACCCGAACCCGGTGCCCTACGCGGACGTGGTGACGACCACCACTCACAAGACCCTGCGGGGCCCGCGCAGTGGCCTGATCCTGGCCAAGTCCAATCCGGAGCTGGAGAAAAAGTTCAACTCCGCGGTCTTCCCGGGCAGCCAGGGTGGCCCGCTGATGCACGCGATCGCCGGCAAGGCGGTGTGCTTCAAGGAGGCCATGCAGGATGACTTCAAGGAGTACCAGCAGCGTGTGGTGAAGAATGCCCAGGCCATGGCCGAGGTGTTCCAGCAGCGCGGCTTCGACGTGATCTCCGGCGGCACGAAGAACCATCTCTTCCTGCTGAGCCTGATCAAGCAGGACATCACCGGTAAAGACGCGGACGCCGCGCTCAGCAAGGCCAATATCACGGTCAACAAGAACGCGGTCCCCAACGACCCGCGCTCGCCGTTTGTGACCTCAGGTCTTCGGATCGGCACACCGGCGATGACCACGCGCGGCTTTGGTGAAACCGAGGCACGGGACCTGGCCGGCTGGATGTGTGATATCCTTGATGATCTGGAAAATGAAGAGACCATCGAGCGGGTCCGTAAGCAGGTTCTGGAGCTGTGCCGGCGTTTCCCGGTCTACGCTGACTGACCTCCTGCTGATACCCGCTTGCCGTCCGGGAGTGTAACGGGATGCATTGCCCTTTCTGCGGCGAGGCGGATACCAAAGTGATCGACTCGCGCCTGGTTGCCGATGGCGACCAGGTGCGCCGTCGTCGTGAGTGTCTGTCCTGCCGCGAACGCTTCACCACCTTTGAAGGGGCGGAGCTGATTATGCCCCGGGTGGTCAAACAGGACGGCTCGCGGGTTCCCTTCGATGAGGACAGGATGCGCGAGGGCCTGATGAAGGCCCTCGAAAAGCGTCCTGTGGATATTGAGGCCATTGAGGCCGCCATCAATCGGATCAAGTTCCGGCTGCGTTCCACCGGTGAACGGGAAGTGAAATCCCTGATGATCGGTGAGGAGGTCATGTACGAACTGCGCCAGCTCGATAAGGTGGCTTACGTTCGTTTTGCTTCCGTGTACCGCAGCTTCCAGGACATCAATGAATTCAAGGACGAGATCGAGCGGCTGAGCCACTCCGGTGACGTGGGCGATGAATCCCCCGTGACCGTGGCGGCACGGGCGCTGAAGGAATCCGTGGATAAATAGTCCGGAAACGGGTGCCCGCCTTGACCAACGCTTCCGATACCCGATACATGGCCCTGGCGCTGCAGCTTGCCGAACGCGGTCTGTACAGCGCACACCCCAACCCCAGGGTTGGCTGCGTTGTGGTCAGTGAGGGCGACATTGTGGGCTGTGGCTGGCACCGACGGGCCGGCGAGGCTCACGCGGAGGTGAACGCGCTCGCCGAGGCGGGGGCGCGTGCGCGCGGGGCAAGCGTGTATGTGACCCTGGAACCCTGCAGCCATCATGGGCGCACGCCGCCCTGTGCCCAGGCGCTGGTTGATGCCGGTGTTGCGCGGGTGGTGGTGGCCACCGGGGATCCGAATCCGGCGGTAGCCGGCCAGGGGCTGGCGCTGCTGGAAGCGGCGGGCATCGAAACGCTCAGCGGCGTGCTGGAGGAACCGGCGCGGGCGCTGAACGCGGGTTTTCTGCGGCGCATGGCAGGTGGCGCACCCTGGGTCCGGCTCAAGGTGGCCGCCAGCCTTGATGGGCGTACCGCCATGGCCTCCGGTGAAAGCCAGTGGATCACGGGACCTGACGCCCGCTCGGACGTCCAGCGGCTGCGTGCCCGCTCCGGTGCCATCATCACCGGTTCCGGGACGGTTCTGGACGACGACCCGTCGCTGACGGTGCGCCCTGAAGAGCTGGGGGAGCTCGGAGACAAAACGCTGCCGCCGCAGCAGCCTCTGCGTGTGGTGCTTGACCCGCGTCTGCTTACGGCCCCTGACGCCCGTGTGGTGACGGGAGAGGGGCAATGCCTGGTGGTGAGCACTGCGGCGGCTCTGGAGGAAAGCCGGGCCAGGCCCCTGCGTGACGGTGGTGCCGAAGTGGTTACCGTGGACCCCGATGGCAGTGGCCGACCGGCGCTGGCGGCGGTCATGGGGCTTCTGGCTGCGCGTGGGATCAATGACGTGCTCATTGAGGCGGGTGCCACGCTGGCGGGCGCGGCCCTGGAAGCGGATGTGATTGACGAATTCTGGCTGTACCAGGCACCAACAATGCTGGGCAGTCGGGCGAAACCCATGGCGGAGCTGGCGCTGGATCGGATGGCGCAACAGCACCGGATGGAGGTATGGGACCGGCGGGTGGTCGGCGCGGATCAGCGACTGATCCTGAAACCCGCGGCGTCCGGCCATTAAGAGACAGCGAACAGGGTGCAGAATGGCGCTGAACAGTATTGAGGAAATCCTTCAGGACATCCGCGAGGGTCGGATGGTCATCCTGATGGACGACGAGGACCGGGAGAATGAAGGTGATGTGATCATGGCCGCCGAGTGTGTCCAGCCCGAGCACGTGACCTTCATGGCCACTGAGGCGCGCGGCCTGATCTGCATGCCCATGGCCCGCGAGCGCTGTGAGCGCCTTAACCTGCCGCTGATGGTACAGCGTAACAGTTCCGGGTTCGGCACCAAGTTCACGGTCTCAATTGAGGCGGCCAAGGGAGTGACTACGGGGATTTCCGCCGCTGACCGGGCCCGCACCGTGCAGGTGGCTGCATCCCGGGGTGCCAGGGCGGAGGATATTGTGAGCCCGGGCCACATCTTCCCGCTGATGGCGCAGCCCGGAGGCGTGCTGTCTCGGGCGGGTCACACCGAGGCGGCCTGCGACCTGGCCAGTATGGCCGGATTCGAGTCGGCCGGTGTGATCTGTGAGGTGATGAACGATGACGGCACCATGGCACGCCGCCCCCAGCTGGAGGAGTTCGCGGAACGCCACGGACTGAAGATCGGCACCATCGCGGACCTGATCCACTACCGCACCATGAACGAACGCACTGTTGAGTGCGTTGATCACTACGAGATGGCGACGGAATACGGGGTATTCCGACTGCACACCTATCGCGATTCCATTCAGGGTGAGACCCATCTGGCACTGACCATGGGTGAGGTGGACCCGGAGAAGCCAACGCTGGTCCGGGTCCACATCACGGACACCCTGCGGGATCTTCTGCACGCCAACTATCCGGGATCGCCACGCTGGCCGCTGCACGAGGCCATGCGCAAGGTGGCCGAGGAAGGCTCAGGGGTGATCGTGCTTCTGAACAACGGCCAGGACAGCTATGCACTGGAGGAGCGCATTCGAGGCTTTTTTGAGGCCCACTCGGATGGCAAGCCATCCACGGACTCCTCAGGCAGTTCCGGTGTCTACCTGACCGTGGGTACCGGTTCCCAGATCCTGCGTGAACTCGGGGTGAGCCGGATGCGGCTGATGAGCGCCCCCATCAAGTTCTCGGGGATTTCCGGATTTGATCTGGAGGTTGTGGAATACCTCCCCTACGATGACGGGAACGGCCAGTAAGGTTGAGACCCGCTACGGAGACAGCAATGACAGACATCAAGACCATTGAGGGTGACTTCACCGACTGCCGCGGGGACTACGCGCTGGTGGTGGGTCGCTTCAACGGGTTCGTGGTTGAGAGCCTGGTGGAGGCGGCTACGGACACCCTGATCCGGCATGGCATCAGCCGGGACAGTATCACCATCTACCGCGTACCGGGCGCATACGAGATTCCGGTGGCGGCCCAGAAAGTGGCCCGGAGCGGGCGCCATGATGCGGTGATCGCACTGGGCGCGGTGATCCGGGGTGGCACACCCCATTTTGACTACGTGGCCGGGGAAAGTTCCTCCGGTGTGGGCAGTGTGAGTCTGGACACAGGGCTGCCGGTCATTTTCGGCGTACTGACCCTGGACACCATCGAGCAGGCCATTGAGCGCGCCGGCACCAAGGCCGGTAACAAGGGCGCCGACGCTGCCATGACGGCACTGGAAATGGTCAGCCTGTTCCGGAGGATTGACGCGCAATGAGTGAAGGCGGTCAGCCAGAGAACAACCAGGGCAAGTCACGCCCGGCGGATCGCCGCAAGGCGCGCTCGCTGGCGCTTCAGGCCCTGTATCAGCGCCACTTCTCCGACAGCCCGATCAGCCAGATCGAGGCGGAGTTCGTGACCGACAACGACATGGAGAAGATCGACGGGGCCTACTTCCGGGAGCTGCTGCAGGGCGTGGATCGTTCCCGCAGTGACCTGGACCGTCAGTTCGAGCCCCTGCTGGACCGTCCGGTCAGTGATCTTGACCCGATTGAGCTGGCCATCCTGCGCATCGGCACCTTCGAGCTGATGAACCGCATTGATGTGCCCTACCGTGTGGTGGTCAACGAAGGTATTGAGTTGGCCAAGCGCTTCGGCGGGACCGACGGCCACAAGTACATCAACGGCATACTGGATCGCCTCAGCCCGCGCCTGCGCCCGGCGGAAACACGCTCGCGGCGGGCCTGATCCCGCCCGGTTCCACCATGGACGAATTCAGCCTGATCGACCGGTTCTGGAAGCCCCTGGGTGACGCGGTCACCCACAGTGAGGTGATTGAGGGCATCGGCAATGACGGCGCGGTTGTACGCTGCCCGCCCGGTCAGGATCAGGTGATGACCATGGATACCCTGGTGGAGGGCGTCCACTTTCCCCGTGATATGCCGCCCCATGCCCTGGGCTGGCGTGCTCTGGCCGTGAACCTCAGCGATCTCGCCGCCATGGGTGCCCAGCCTCTGTGCTTTACGCTCTCGGTGACACTGCCGGAAGCCAGTACTTCCTGGCTGGCCGCATTTGCGGACGGCATGAAGGCGCTGGCGGTGCGCGAGAACATCCAGTTGGTGGGCGGGGATACCACACGTGGCCCATTGAGCATCACGGTGCAGGCCCAGGGGCTTCTGCCGGCCGGGTCAGCCGTGCGCCGTGGTAATGCCCAGCCCGGTGACCGGATCTGCGTCAGCGGCAGTCTGGGAGAGGCCGGTGAGGCGCTCAACTGGTTGGACGAATCGGATACTCCGGATCCGGCGGTGGACACCGCGCTCCAGCGCTACCGGTACCCGGAACCCCGCCTGGCTCTCGGGCAGTGGCTGCGTGAGGCCGGCTCTGCAGCCGTGGACGTGAGTGACGGTCTGCTGGCGGATCTCGGGCATCTTCTGGTTGACCGGGGCGCCCGGCTGGACTGGCAGGCCCTGCCGGTTTCCGATGGACTGGTCTCCTTGCGGGGTCTGGAAGGGGCCCGGCGGTTGGCTGCGTCTGCAGGGGACGACTATGAGCTGCTGTTTGTCTGGCCGGGCGGTGGACCTGCACCGTCAGGGCCGAAGGGCAGTGCGTTGCCACTGACCGTGATCGGGACCGTGACAGAAGGCGCTGGCGTGACG
Source organism: uncultured Halovibrio sp. (assembly GCF_913056445.1). Taxonomy (NCBI): domain Bacteria; kingdom Pseudomonadati; phylum Pseudomonadota; class Gammaproteobacteria; order Oceanospirillales; family Halomonadaceae; genus Halovibrio; species uncultured Halovibrio sp. The sequence continues at coordinate 9,864 of NZ_CAJXMA010000066.1, read as the reverse complement.
CTCAATGGCCCTGAGGGCAGCATCCAGCTGGAGGAGCAGGGTTACACCCATTTCGGAGGGCACCATGACTGATACTGCGGTTAATCCGCGCGCACTGCTGCGGGATCCCGGTCACTGCCTGGCGTTGGGTCTGGGCTCCGGATGCACCCGGAAGGCGCCCGGAACCTGGGGAACCCTGGCGGGTCTGCTGCTCTACTCGCTGATCGTCTGGATGCCCTGGCCGGTCTACCTGGGCGTTCTGGTGTTGACCTTCGTGGCCGGGATCTGCCTGTGCGAGCGTACGGCGAAAACGCTGGGCGTGCATGACCATCCAGCCATTGTCTGGGACGAGTTCGTGGGCATCTGGCTGGCGCTGGCACTGCAGCCGACCGCGCTGGTCTGGCTGCTGTTCGCGTTTGTGGCCTTCCGCTTCTTCGACATCATCAAGCCCTGGCCCATCGGCTGGCTGGACCGTCGTGCCCCCGGTGGGCTCGGCATCATGGTCGACGACGTGGTGGCCGGCGCCTATGCCCTGGTGCTGATGGCGCTGCTCCAGTGGGGATTCTGAAGTGCTGCTTCAGTGCCGGGTCTCTGACTGCTGTTCCGGCAGCATCCGCACGACGCTCAGGAACCGGCGCAGTCCTACCTCGGCACGCTCACGGGTCGCGTAGGGGCCGCTGTCAAAACCTTCCCGGGTGGTGAAGTACCAGCGGTTGCCGACGCAGAAAAAACGGCTGCTGCGGAACGGGATGGGGGTGCGCTCTTCACCCGCCCTCGGTTTCGGCTCCATGGTTGCCCCCTTAAATACCATGTGGTTGTCGTTGTTTTCGGCCGCGTCTTTCCGGGTACTCACTGATCACCCCTCTCCGTCAGTATAGACAGATTTAAACCCAATTTGACAATCCGTCACGAATCGCCACCCACAGCGGGATACGGTTACATGATGTTACTGGATTGTGATTGGCAGGACTGCCTTAAGTCTACCGTTTATTTGTCCATTCCGGCCATAACATTGGCTTCAATTGCTTCCACGGCGGTCTCGATCAGCTCGGCGAGCTGTTCACCGTCCGGTACCAGGTCCGGGCAGGTGGTGAGATTGACGTGGACGGCGCCCGCGTAGCTCTGCGCCAGAATGGCCAGGCCGGCACCATGGAACAGGGGCGCCGAGTTGATCTGGTGTACCAGTCGGGCGCCCTTCAGGTAGAGGGGCACCTGGGGACCGGGGACATTGGTGATGGGTAAATTGAAGGCAGGCTGGTAGTGCTGGGCCAGATGGAATTCGCTGTAGAGCCGGGTCGACAGGGCCACCAGGGTGGAGGGCAGGCGTTCCGTCAGCCGGTCCGCCGCGATGGCTTCCCGGTAGTTCTCCGAGGTTCGGGTGTTATCGCGGATACGGGCCACCCGGCGTGCCGGGTCGGGTTCATCCGTGGCCAGGCTCACCAGCATGGCGGACATCTGGTTGCCCGTGGGCTGGCGGAGGCTGCGTGAGCGCACGGATACCGGTGTAAGCGCCACCAGGCTCTCCCGGGTGTCGATGCCGTGGCTGACCATGTAGCGGTTCAGGGCTTCCGCACAGATTCCGAGGACCAGGTCATTGAGACTGATATCCGGCCCGATAGCGGCCTTGAGCGTCTTGAGGCGCGCCAGATCAATGGAGGTGTTGTGCAGGCGGCGGCGTTCCGTCAGGTTGCGGTTGAAGGGCGTGCGCGGTGCGCCCAGAACATCCCTGGCGGCGCGGAGCCGGCCAATGGGGTGCTCCAGGAGGTCGCGCAGGGCCGCTGTCATGGTGGACTGTGTCAGGGTCATGAACTGGAAGGGCTTGCGCAGCAGGTTCAGGGAGGCCCGGGTCAGAAGCTGCTCCGCCCGTGGCGCGGGCTCCGGCTGCCACGCCGGCGGTCGTGTCTTGGTCGGGGTGTCGGGGGTGTATTCCAGGAGCTTGCCCATCACCTCTTCGCCACTGAAGGCATCGACAGCGGCATGATGCACCCGGACCACCAGGGCGAAGCCATCCACCGGGAGCAGGGAATCCCGGCCGAATCCATCGATCCAGGTCACCTGCCACAGGGGGCGCGTCCGTGGCAGAAGGGTGGCCAGGCGTTCCCCGGCCAGGTCCATGAGGGCGTCATAGCCGCCGCCCTGGAGATCCACGGATTCCAGGTGCCGGTTGATGTCGAAATCCGGGTCGTCAATCCAGTACGGGCGGTCCAGGTTGAATGGCAGGGTCATCAGCTTCTGGCGGAAGAACCCCGCCAGGTGCAGGCGGTGGTTCAGGTAATCCCGGAAGTCATCGAAGGTCAGGGCCTTTTCCCGTTCCGAGGCATCAAAGATGTAGACGCCCCCAATGTGCATTGGCGTGGTTTCGGATTCGAGAAAGAGAAAGGACGCGTCCAGTTCGTTCAGCTGATGCATCAGGGAAATCCGCTCTGCTCCGTGATGGGTGATGTCCGTTTCAGGCCGGATCGAGCCAGGGGTCGAAGTAGTCCGGTCGGGAGAGGTGCTCCCAGAACCAGTTGATGGCCTTGCCCTGGTCTCCGCGCCGGCGGGCCATGCAAAGTATCACTGGCGGGCGCTTGGTGGCTACGTCCAGCGCGACGAGTTCCCCGGACGCCAGGGCCGTTTCCACCTGAGGGCGGGGTAGCCAGCCAATCCCGAGCCCGGCTTTCTGGGCCTCGATCTTGTGGGCCATGCTGGAGACTGTAAGAGAGCGCTGACGGGCAAAAATGCCCGCCGAGCCGGCAGGCAGCTGGCGGGAACTGTCCGCTGCCACAACGGCGGGCCAGGCGCTCAGAGCCTCCTCGGAAAACGGGCCGGTTTCCTTCGCCAGGGGATGATTCTTTGCCACCGCATAGACAAAGGGCACCTGCCCGATATCCCGGTGCTCAAAGCTGCCGGGAGGCTGGATCTCCCGGGAAGCACCGGCGATCAGGTCCGCCCGGCCGGTGTGCAGGGCATCCCAGGGGCCGTTGAAGACCTCATCCATCAGGTGGATCTCCACCGGCACGCCCAGTTCATTGAAAGCGCTTACGGCGGGGAACAGTGAGGCCATGGGCAGCAGTGCATCCACCGCAATGGTCACGCTTGTCTCCCAGCCCTCAGCCACGCGCCGGGTGGTGCGTGCCAGTGTGTTGGCGGCCTCCAGAAGCTGCCGGCCTTCCTCCAGCAGGTAGTGGCCGGCATTAGTCAGGGTTGCCCGGTGGCCGGAGCGGTCAAACAGCAGCACATCCAGGTCTTCCTCCAGCTTGTGCACCGTGTAGCTGATGGCGGAGGGCACCCGGTGCATCTCCTCGGCGGCAGCGGCAAAGCTGCCCTTGCGGGCGATGGCGTCGAGCACGCGCAGGGCGTCTATGGTGATGGGAAATGCCATGGTCAGAAAAACTGAAAGGGTTGGCCAGATTTGGTTGCTTGTTGTGAGCGCCAGTCTAACGCAATCTGACGTCAGGCGTATTCATTCCCTGAACGTTTCTGAAAGAAGGAGGTCCCATGGGGCTGCTGATCAATGGGCAGTGGCATGACCAGTGGTACGACACCGCTAAGAGCGGCGGTGCCTTTGTGCGCGAGAGCGCCCAGTTCCGCAACTGGGTAACACCGGACGGCAGTGCGGGGCCCACAGGCGACGCCGGCTTTGCCGCCGAGCCCGGGCGCTATCACCTCTATGTGGCGCTGGCATGCCCCTGGGCGCACCGCACGCTGGTTTTCCGCAAGCTCAAGGGGCTGGAGGACATGATTCCGGTGTCCATTGTGCATCCGGACATGCTGGAGAACGGCTGGGAGTTCCGGCCGGATGAGCCTTTCCATCGTGATCATGAGAACGGTGCCCGTTTCATGCACGAGATCTATACTCGGGATACGCCGGATTACACCGGCCGGGTCACGATTCCGTGCCTGTGGGACACGCACCAGAAGCGGATCGTGAGCAACGAATCCGCTGACCTGATCCGGATGTTCAACAGTGCCTTTGACGGCCAGGGCGCACGGGCGCTGGACTTCCACCCGGTGTCGCTGCGCGAGGAGATCGAGGCCGTGAACGAGCGGGTGTACAACAGCGTCAACAATGGCGTCTACCGGGCCGGCTTTGCCACCGCCCAGGACAAGTACGAGCAGGCGTTCACGGAGGTTTTTGATGCCCTGGACTGGCTCGACGGGGTTCTGGCCGGGCAGCGGTACCTGGTGGGTAACCGCCTGACGGAAGCGGACTGGCGCCTGTTCACGACCCTGGTGCGTTTTGACGCGGTCTACTACAGCCACTTCAAGTGCAACCGCCAACAGCTGCGTGACTTCCCGAACCTGCAGGGCTATCTGCAGGATCTGTACCAGATCCCGGGCGTTTCAGATACGGTGAACATCGACCAGATCAAGCGTCATTACTACCGCAGCCAGAGAACCATCAATCCGACCCAGATTGTGCCGGCCGGGCCGGAATTGGAGCTGGAGCGGCCCCATGGGCGGGGGCATCTGGGTCCAGACTTTCCGGAAGCCTGTGCCAGCGCCTCAGTCTGAGCGCTGAACCGCCAGATCCACCAGGTGGTACAGGGCCTGGCGGTGAGGGGAACCGGGCAGGGTTTCAAGGCATTGCCGGGCCTTTTCCGCTTCCTCGGCCGCGCGCCCGCGGCAGTACTCGATGGCGCCGCTGTTGTGGACAGCCGCAAGCACCGGGCCGAGCTGGTCCGGGCCGCCGCTGCGAATGGCCTGGCGCACGGTTGCCGCATCCTCGGGCGTGCCCTTTGCCATGGCGTGGATCAGGGGCAGGGTGGTCTTGCCCTCGGCAAGGTCGTCACCCACATTCTTGCCCATGGTTTCGGCGCTGCCCTCGTAGTCCAGAACGTCGTCCACGATCTGAAAGGCCATGCCCAGGTGCTGGCCGTAATCCCGCAGCGCGGTTTCAGTGGCTCCGTCCGCCTGCGCCAGAACGGCGGCGGAGTGGGAGGCCGCCTGGAACAGCATGGCGGTCTTGCTGTGAATGACGTTGCGGTAGTCCGTTTCGGAAAGATCCGGGTTGCGGACATTGGTCAGCTGCAGCACCTCGCCTTCGGCGATGACGCCGGTGGCCTCGGACAGCAGGTCCATCACCCGCATGTTCTCCAGGCGCACCATCATCTGGAAAGCACGGGCGTAGAGGAAATCGCCGACCAGGACGCTGGGGGCATTGCCCCAGCGGGCGTTGGCCGTTTCCCGACCCCGGCGCAGTTCGGAGGTGTCGACCACGTCGTCGTGCAGCAGGGTGGCGGTATGCAGGAACTCGATCACTGCCGCCAGGGTCGCCTGGCGCTGCCCGCCGTTACCCAGGGCGCCGGCGCTGAGCAGGACCAGCAGGGGGCGCAGGCGCTTGCCACCACTGTCCACAATGTAGTGGCCGATGTGCTCGACCAGTGGCACACGGGAATTCAGCTGATCGTGGATCTGCGCGTTGACGCGCTCAAAGTCGTCCCGGACGGGGGCGTAGATCGCATCCAGACTCATAGGCATTCGGGCAGTTGTCGGGCGGCGCCCCAGCGGCTGCCGGGACATGCAGGAGCCGTACATTATGGGGCGCGCCCGGGGCTGTCAACTTGAACGGTCAGCTCCCCGCCCCTGTTACCAGCGCCAGCAGGGTATAGCCCACTACGGCAATGCCGCCGGCGAGGACGGTCAGTGGGATCTGGGTGCGCACATGGTCCATCAGGTCCGCACCCGTGGCCAGTGAGGACAGCACCGTGGTGTCCGATATGGGCGAGCACTGGTCCCCGAAGACAGCGCCTCCGATCACAGCGCTGAAGCAGAGTGTGACGAAGAACGGCTCCGGCGCAATGTGCCAGGCCAGGGGCATGGCGATGGGGATCATGACCGCGTAGGTGCCCCAGGAAGTGCCGGTCGCGAAGGCGATCACCAGGCAGAGGCCGAACAGCAGTGCGGGCATGAGTGCCGCGGGTATGCTGTCGCCAACGGTGGAGACCAGGAAGTCGGCGGTGCCAACGGCGTCGGTGACGTCCTTGAGGGATACGGCCAGCCCCAGGATGATGGCGCCGATGGTGACGCCCTTGCAGCCATCCACGAACCCACCCATGACCTCGTCAAAGGGCATACCCTTGACCAGGGCGATCACAATGGCGGTGATCACGGCGAGGATGAACGCTTCGGCCACCAGAAGAAGCGGATCCTGGTCGCCCCCGGTCCAGCCGAGCAGGAAGTAGGTCACAAAGTAGGGGATGATGGCAACGCCCAGAAGGACCCCGATTGGTGCCAGGAAGTCTAACAGGCCGGTACGGTAGCCTTCCGGAACGCGGTTATCGGTAAGCTCCCTGGAGGTCAGTGGGCTGGCGCCGTCGCGGTCGAGCTTGCCGGTATCCCGGGCCCGGCTCATGGCTTCGCGCATCCGCCTGCCGGGTGAAAAGGGCAGCCGGTCCAGTGCGAAGAGCAGTGTGATGAGCAGGGCGGCGATGGCGTAGAAATTGTAGGGCAGGGCCTGGAAGAAGAACTGGATGCCATCCTCGCTGCTGTCGAAGAGTGGGATGGTGCCGGCCAGAAGGCCGCCCACATAGATGGGCCAGACGTTGAATGGGATCAAAGTGGCCGCGGGCGAGGCCGTTGAGTCCGTGATGTAGGACAGCTCTTCGTGGGAGACGCGGTGTTTATCCGCAAGCGGTCGCGCCGTGGTGCCGGTCAGCACGGTTGAGATGGTGCCGCCCTGGTGGAAGATGAGCCCCATGATCCATGTGAACAGGCGGGCACTGACCGGGCCGCGGACCATCCGTTCCCCGGCCCAGCCGGCGAAGCGGGCGGCGCCGCCAGTCCGGGTCCATATGCCGATGAGACCGCCCAGGGCCCACAGGTAGACCAGCAGGATGAGGGCGTAGCTCTCCGTACCGATAGAGGGGATCAGGAAAGCGTCGATGACGTTCACCTGCCCGGCAATGAGTCCGCCGGCGATGATGCCGATGGCAAGGGCGCTGATGACCTCGCGCAGCCAGAAGGCGAGCACAATCGCGAGTGCGGGCGGTACCAGAGACCAGAACCCGAAGTGCTCCGCGTCGCCCGGGTGGGATTGGCCCACCAGGTAGAGGCCAGTGCCGCCCAGTGCAATCCCGGCAAGGGCGGCGATCACGCGTCTGTTCGGCCCTGTAACGGGGCTGGTTTCGTGACGGTTTCCGTTCATGTTCCGGTCTCCCTGATTCTGCATACTGCCTGGCCGGAGCATAACGCACCCGGTTGCTCACCACGAGGGTTGTTGTGCTTGTCTCCGGGGGCGGATTTCTCTATAATCCTCAGCCCTGTAACTCATCCCAATACCTGCCGCTCCCTGCTATAGGGTTGCCAGAGTGCTTCCCTTAGAACCAGGTCAAAGAGCAGGGATGGGTCATCGACGGAGAAGGCGCATGTACGCAGTGTTTGTCAGCGGTGGTAAGCAGCACCGCGTTCGCGAAGGCGAAAAGATCAAGCTCGAGAAAATCGAGACCGAGACCGGCGGTACGGTTGAATTCGACCGTGTTCTGCTGGCGGGCGAAGGGGACGATGTGAAGATCGGCACCCCGGACCTGGAAGGCGCGAAAGTGACCGGCGAAGTGGTCAGTCACGGTCGTCACGACAAGATCCAGATCATCAAGTTCCGCCGCCGGAAGCACTCCATGAAGCAGATGGGGCACCGGCAGTGGTACACTGAAGTCAAGATTACCGGTATCAAGGCTTAAGGGGGCAGCATGGCTCACAAAAAGGCAGCAGGCAGTACCAAGAACGGACGCGATTCCGAGTCGAAACGACTGGGTGTGAAGGCGTTCGGTGGCCAGGCGGTCAAGCCCGGCAGCATCATTGTTCGCCAGCGCGGCTCCAGCTTCCATGCCGGCCAGGGCGTGGCCATTGGCAAGGACTTCACCCTGTTTGCCCTGGACGAGGGCGTGGTGCGGTTCGATGTGAAGGGGCCCCGTAACCGTAAGTATGTGAGCGTCGAATCCGCGGGCTGAACCGCGCTTCCGGACGCTGAACGACCCCGTGCCGACGTGCTGTCCGCTGCTGGCTGAGCCAGTGGCGGTCGCCGACCCGGTACGGGGTTTTTTGATTCGAGGCATTCCATGCAGTTCGTAGACGAAGTCACCATTGTGGTCCAGGCCGGGAAGGGTGGTAATGGCTGCCTGAGCTTCCGCCGTGAGAAGTTCGTGCCCAAGGGTGGGCCGGACGGAGGCGACGGTGGTGACGGCGGTTCTGTTCTCCTGCGGGCACACGGCGACCTCAACACCCTTGCGGATTACCGCTATCAGCGTAAGTTCCGCGCCGGTACCGGCGAGGATGGCCGTGGCAGCAACTGCTCCGGCCGTAAGGGTGAGGACCGGGTTCTGGATGTGCCCGTGGGCACAACCGTGGTCGACTGCGATACGGACGAGATCCTGGGCGACCTGACCGAGGCGGGTCAGAGCCTGCTGGTGGCTCAGGGCGGCTTTCACGGGCTCGGTAATACCCGCTACAAGTCGAGCGTGAACCGGGCGCCGCGCCAGACCACCTCCGGCTCGCCGGGTGAGGCCCGGGAGATCCGCCTGGAGATGAAGGTGCTGGCGGACGTGGGCCTGGTCGGCCTGCCCAATGCGGGCAAGTCCACACTGATCCGCGCCATGTCCGCGGCCAAGCCACGGGTTGCGGACTATCCCTTCACGACCCTGGTGCCCAACCTGGGCGTGGTATCCGTGGCGGCGCACCAGAGTTTTGTGGTGGCGGATATTCCGGGGCTGATCGAGGGCGCCTCCGAGGGCGCTGGCCTGGGGATCCGATTCCTGCGTCACCTGGTGCGCACCCGGCTTCTGCTGCACGTGGTGGACCCGATGCCCTGGGATGACGCGGATCCCGTGGATTCCGTCCATACCATCACCCATGAGCTGGAGCGTTTCAGTCCGGCTCTGGCCGAGCGTGAGCGCTGGCTGGTCATCAACAAGTCGGACTCCCTTCCCGATGCCGAGGAGGAAGTGGAGCGCATGCGCAAGGCGCTGGACTGGCAGGGCCCGGTTTTCCTGGTATCGGCGCTCAGTGGTGACGGAATCCAGGCTCTTTCCCAGGCGATCATGCGCTGGCTTGAGGAGCGCGACGAACTTGAGCGGGATGATCCGGAGTTCGCGCGGGCCGAGGCCGAGCTGCGTGAACGTGTGGATGAGGAAGCCAGGGAGCACATCCAGTCGCTGCGTAGCCCCCGACAGGATGATGACGACGATGATGATGACGACGAGGACGATGATCACGATGTCGAGGTGGTCTACGTGCGCTGAGGCTGCGCGCCATGACTGAGCGCCAGCGTATTGTTGAGGCCCGGCGGCTGGTGGTGAAAATCGGCAGCGCGCTGCTGACCGACGACGGCCGCGGTCTTTCCCAGAGCATTCTGACCCAGTGGGTGGACCAGCTCATGGTCTGGAAGCGCGCTGGCGTGGAAATCGTGCTGGTCTCGTCCGGTTCCGTGGCCGAGGGCATGAGCCGCCTTGGATGGCTGCAGCGGCCCGAGCATGTGCATGAACTGCAGGCGGCCGCGGCAGTGGGGCAGATGGGTCTGGTGCAGGCCTGGGAAGCCCAGTTCCAGCGCTACGGCAGCCATACCGCCCAGATTCTTCTCACCCATGATGACCTTTCCGACCGCAAGCGTTACCTGAACGCGCGGAGTACGCTCAGGACGCTGCTGCCCATGGGCGTTGTGCCCGTTGTGAATGAGAATGACACCGTTGTCACCGATGAGTTCCGTTTTGGTGACAACGACACTCTGGGCGCGCTGGTTGCCAATCTGGTGGAAGCGGATGGCCTGATTCTCCTGACGGATCAGGAGGGTCTCTATGACAGCGATCCACGCCGCAATCCTGACGCCGCGCTGATTCCGGAGGCGCATGCCAGCGATGAGCGTCTGGACGCCATGGTCGCCGGCGGGGGGCGGGGTGCGCTCGGTAGCGG
>NZ_CAJXMA010000065.1:0-16170 GCF_913056445.1 uncultured Halovibrio sp. | reverse complement strand
GAGCCGAAGCCGAAGCCGATGATGGAAACCCGTGCCTCGGGAATCTTGATCGTCAGTTCACTTTCCGCGGTCAGCTGGCCGGTCTCGAGGTCAAGGGTTCCAGTGGTTTCACCAACCGGCTCGAACTCGATGTCCGCACGGCCCTGGATCTTGTGGAACAGCTCGGAGATCTGGAACTGCGCCTGGGTGGGATCGAGCTGCAGGTCCGCAGTGAAATCACCGGTGCCCAGGTTGATCTGGCTGTCGATCTGACCGTTCAGCGGTACGTCGGAGCCATTGGCCGCGACATTGGTGACGCCTTCCAGGTCAAAGGTCACGTCGATAGGCTCGGAACCACCGTTGCCATTGTCGCCGTCGCCGTTGTCACCATCACCGTTGTCGCCGTCGTCACCACCACTGGTGTCTTCGGCTGTGCCGGACAGCGTTACAGTCCTGGGGGAGTCTTCAAGATTGGTGGCAACCTCAAGGTTCGCGCTGTAGTCACCGACCTGGTTGGTCTGGAAAGTGGCGGTAACCGTGCAGGATTGCTCCGGAGCAAGGCCGCTCGGGCAATCATTGGTCTGGGTAAAGGCACCGTCAGGGTTGTTGGTAATGCTGAGACCATTGACCTCAAGGGTTGCCTCACCCGTGTTGGTCAGATCCAGGGTCTGTTCAGCACTGCTGGTATTGGCAAGGTCAATGGTGCCGAAATCAACTTCCGGGGCGCTGAGCTCAAGCGCGGGCTCGGGCTGCTCTGTCGCCTCGGCACTGAGGTTAACCACCTTGGGTGAGTCTTCGGCATCCGGATCTGTGGAGTCGATCTGGACACTGGCACTGTAAGTGCCGGCCTGGCTTGCCTGGAAGTTCACATCCACGGAGCAGCTCTGACCCGGATCAAGCGTGGTGCAGTCGTTGCTCTGTGTGAACAGGTCGGCATTGGCCCCGGCGATGGTCAGACTGTTGATGTTCAGCGCCTCGCCGCCGTCGTTGCCAACGGTGATGCTGCCATTGAGGGGGCTGCCGGCCATGGCACTGCCAAGATCCAGGGACTCCGGGTCAACCGTGATATTGGCCGGTTGTGTCTGGTCCGGAACCACCTCGAAGGTATGCAGCACCATGTCCTCCTGGTTGCCCACGAGGGTACAGTCGGAGGTGAACTCGCCCACCGGATCCGGAGCAATATTACCGCTGCCATCACGCACAACCTGGTTCAGTTGCAGGTCGCCGACGGTGATGGTGCCCTGTCCGGGATTGTCAAAAGTGAGCGGGTCGACAGTGGCACTGGAATCCACCGTGAAGGAGCCGCTTTCGCCTGGAATTGGCTGTTGCGGAATTTCCAGGGTTACCGAAAGCGGCTGGTCACTTTCTGGAAGGGCAATGTTGTTAGCCGCGGTAGCGGTGCCTTCGAGGCTGCGTCCACCGGCGATATAGAGCCCCTGCCGGGAATTGTTGTTGATGGTGGTAACCGCGCTGATGTTCAACTCGCCGGTTGACTCACCGACGGTCACCTCGGAGGGCAGGTCGGCGCTGATCTCGGACACCAGGGGCTGCTCACCGATGATGGGCAGCGGGCAGGTGTGCTCGACGGTCAGCGAGACCTGTTCCGCGTTGGCTGTGGTTGCGCCCGTTGCAAGCAGCGCCGCAACGGCACTGCTGAGCAGCAGGCGCCCGGGCTTACTTGTAGGCTTTTCGGTTATGGCGTTCATCAACGTCATCCTCATTGTTTGTTGTGTTCATGGTGTCGGGACCAGAAGACGCATCCTGTAACGGTCCCGGCACCTCCAACACTCGCGTGTCTCCTGGTCTGGGGTCATTGCTCAAAAAGGAAACAGGATTGTTAAAAACGGTTATTGAGGTGGTTGGTTGTCGAATTCGTGATGAACGTCAATTGGTGCCTGTGAACACAGAGTGAGCGGTTGTTCATTTCCGGAAGCGCGAGGGGAGATTGCAGGCTCGGCCACGCAAAGGGGGGGGCGACAGCAGGGTGGCCGGGAATTCAGGAGAGGTGGTGGTCAGATGCGGCGGCGTGTCTGCCCGGGGGTCCGGCCAGTCCAGGAACGGTAGGCGCGGGTGAAGCTGGCCTGGTCACTGAAGCCGAGCTTGTAGGCGATGGTGCTCAGAGGCATCCGCGTATCGGCAAGGTAACGATCTGCGTAGTGGCAGCGGATCTCGTTGCGTAAATCCCGGAAGGAGCAGTCTTCGGCTTGCAGATGGCGGCGTAGTGAACGGGGCGTCATCTGGAGATTCTGGGCGACGCGCTCCAGTGTGCAGTTCAGACCGGGATCGTCGAGGATCTGGCGGCGTACCCGTTCGGTGACGCTGCTGTTGTCATCGGATGCTTTCAGATCCTGGCGCGACCGGTGCCGTGCAAGGAACGAGGACAGCTCCTGCCCCATGTTGGCGGTCGTATGCTGGGCCGGGTGCAGTGTCGCGCAGGCAGCGCCGGCATTGAAGCGGATTACCGCCTCGGGGGCCACCGCCTGCCATTCCTCGGGGGCAAGGTTCGTGGAGGTATCGAACTCAAGCAGCATGTCCCTGCAGATGTGGCGGGAGAGTTCATAGATGCTGCCCATATAGATCCGGATCATGAACGAGCGCAGGCTGCCCAGATCCCAGATGTCATGGAGCCTTATCTGTACGGTTTCGTCCTTCAGTGTCAGGCGCAGATCATGGATCGGCAGGCAGACACGCTCATACTCGATGATCATCTCCACGAGGCGGAAATAGTCGTTCTGCCAGAGGACAGCGGCACCGACCAGGCCGTGTGCATTGATGTCGAGCTGTTTGCCGAACTCAAAGGGGAGGCGCTCGTCCTCGGAGAGTTCGCTGGCGTGCCGAAGCAGTATGAGAAGCTCATTCATGGTCATGCCTTCCTCGCTGGTTTCCAGCTCGGAAGCGTCAAGCCCTGTGCCCTCCAGGAGAGCGGGAGGACGGATCCCGTACTGTTCCATGAAGCGCAGGAAGTGTGTCACATACCGCGTGGGCAGTATGGGAACATCGTAGGCCTGAGCATCCTGAACTGAGTGAGTAGGCACATCCATGCTGAGAGCCCTCCGGAATCCGTTATTCCCGATAATGTAATTGTTTGGCAATCCTATGGAATTGGCCGGTTATTCGTTAATTAATGTCAAATTTACGAATCGAGACCCGGCGTACAGCTGTGGGCACTATACAGAGGCACGCGTGCGCGCCAAGTGCCTTGGCCGGAAATGAGAAAGAATGGCCGCTTTGATAATAACGGCCATTCAGGAATGTGAACTGTGCAACTCAGGTTCCACAGAAGGTTCTTGCAACCTGTTCTTCCGGTGCAGGCGGGTGCCGGTATGCGGAGGCGTCAGCGTTAGCTGAGAAGGGTGATTCCAGTGCTGCCATTAGATCATGGAAATGCCGCAGATCCCCCTGGCGGGCAGCGCTGATGGCCGCCTCCACCTGATGGTTGCGGGGGATGATGGCGGGATTTGCCTGCCACATCGCTTCGGGGGTGTCGAGCAGCGCGATCCAGCGTGCACTCCAGTCTCGCGCCTGCTGTGTGTCGCCCAAAAGCGCGGCTGCGGCCTCCTGCGCGTCGCCCTGATGGGCAAGCCGGGTCAGCTCTCGGAAAGTAGCGGTGAAGTCACTGCCGGTCTGCTGCATGAGTTCCAGCAGTTCGTGCACCACTGTTTCATCTTCCTGGGCAAGGCTCCTGATGCCGAGCTTGCGGCCGAAACGTTCACGCCAGGCGCTGTTGTAGTGTTCCCGGTATTCACCAAGGATGGCTTTTGCGGTTTCGACAACCTCATCCTTGTTCCCATCGAACAGTGGGAGCAGGCATTCGGCAAAGCGGGCAAGGTTCCAGTATCCGATCTCGGGCTGGTTGCTGTAGGCGTAGCGCCCCATGGCATCTATGGAGCTGAATACCGTGTTGGCGTGGTACTGGTCCATGAAAGCACAGGGGCCGTAGTCGATGGTTTCACCACTGATGGCCACGTTGTCCGTATTCATGACGCCGTGGATGAAGCCAATGCTCATCCAGTCCGCAATCAGCTCGGCCTGGCGTTGCGCCACGGCCCTGAAGAGTGCCTGGTACGGCTGATCCTCGAACATCAGGGACGGGTAGTGCCGGGAAATGGCGTAGTCGGCCAGGGTGCGGATGGCATCGGTATCCTGCCGGTAGGCGAAGTATTCAAAGGTGCCCACCCGGATATGGCTGGCAGCCACCCGGGTCAGTACCGCGGCGGGTTCGGGGCGCTCACGCATGACCGCATTGCCCGTAGTGACAGCCGCGAGCGCACGCGTCGTGGGAATGCCCAGTGCGTGCATGGCTTCGCTGATGATGTATTCGCGGATCACCGGGCCTATGGGAGCCCGCCCGTCACCGCCACGGGAGAATTCGGTACGCCCTGCGCCCTTGAGCTGGATGTCGCGACGTTTCTGGTACTGGTCGATGACCTCACCGATCAGAATGGCGCGGCCGTCGCCCAGCTGGGGCACGAAGTTGCCGAACTGATGACCGGCATAGGCAAGGGCAGTGGGCTCGGCGTTCTCAGGCAGGCTGTTACCGGAGAAAACCGCGGCAAGCTCGTGTTCATCGGACTCGTTGACGTCAATGCCCAGCTCCTCGGCGAGCTGGCTATTGAAACGGATCAGCTCCGGGTCAGGAGCCTGGGCCGGCTGAGCAGGCCGGTGGAAGTGTTCGGGAAGCCGTACATAGCTGTTGTCAAAAGGGAAGGGGGGTAGGGACATGCAATCCTCTGGCGGTTGAACACATAATCCATTCTAGATGCGGAACACTACGTTTTGCATTCGGGATCGGACTTATTGGCCAGTCCAGCTTGACAGAAGTACGTCACAATCCTGATAATTCGCCCCCGTTGCGGCGAGTCCGCATCCCAGCCCTGAATAACGGCGTGTGGCGCAGTTTGGTAGCGCACTTCCTTCGGGAGGAAGGGGTCGCAGGTTCGAATCCTGCCACGCCGACCATTTTTATCCTCCAGAACCAGCCAGTCGCACTGGCATAGTCCAGCCTTTTTAGCCTGCAAAGCTGCTCGCCCTGCGAGACGGTTGTTGCGTTCCCCTGTTCGCGCTACGCTCTCTTAACGGTTGTAGAATGCAATCGGTTGTTCCCGTGGGTGTCCCCTTGAGTACGGGGTAGTCCCGGCTGTGGTTGGAAGTGCCGGTATCGGTGAAGGGAGTCGCGGAACTGACTCATTCATGTTCCACATCAGGGAAGGAACGCCATGACCCATCATCACGGCCTGCAGCCTCTGAAGGGGCTGTCAGAGCATTGCCAATCCCCCAATCACCCTATCAGTGAGGATCGTTTCGGGCGACTGTTTCCCGACCTTTCCGGTGCCTATACGGACCCCGGCGTTCTGGAGGGTCTCGGCGCTGCGGGTGGTCCGATGGACTCGGGTGGCAATGCCGTACGTACCCATTCCGTCCCCGCAGGGATGGTGATTTTTGGCCAGTTCATTGACCACGACATCACGCTGGACACGGAATCCAGTTTCGACAGAGTGAATCAGGCTGCGTCGACCGAGAACACGCGCTCGCCCACGCTTGACCTGGACTCCGTTTACGGCGCCGGACCTGAAGTTCAGCCCTACCTGTACCACCAGGGAGCCCAGTCCGATCCATTCCTCAATGCGAAGCTGGTTACCGGTGCCGACAGTGCGGGAGGTGATCCGCTCAGTGCCGATGACCTGGCGCGTGTAGCGTCCGGCGCGGCGACCATCGGGGATCCGAGGAACGACGAAAACCGGATCATCAGCCAGATGCAGCTGGCCTTCATCCGGTTCCATAACCAGCAGTGTGAGGCGTTGCACGCTGAGAACCCGGAGCTTGTTCATGAATCGCTGCTCGAGGCGGCCCGTCAATCTGTCGTCTGGCACTACCAGTGGGCGGTGGTGAATGAGTTTCTTCCGCTTATGTGCGGTGACCCCGTGGTGGCGGATATCCTCGCCCACGGTCGCCGGTTCTATCGTTGCGGGATTCCCTATATCCCGGTCGAGTTTGCCGTTGCGGCGTACCGCTTCGGGCATTCCATGGTGCCCATGACGATCCAGACCCAGAAGGGCGGTACGGCGTTCGAGTTCTTCGGCAGTGTGCTGGGTGGCGGTTTTTCACCTCTGGCGGATCAGCGGGCCATTGTGGACTGGCATGAACTCTTCGACACGCCCGAAGGCCGCCAGGTCCAGCGCGCCGACCGACTCAACACCAGCATGGCCCCGGAACTGCTGGAACTTCCGTTTGTTCCCGCAGATGGTGTGCGCTCGCTGGCGACCCGTAACCTGCTCCGGGGCAACAGCTTCCGGCTACCCGCAGGCGAGGCCGTCGCACAGGCCATGGAGCGCCCTGAGTCCGAGATCGAGCATGTGATGGACAGGGTCCGCGAGCGCTCGAACGATGCCATAACCGCCGGTGTACCGCTCTGGTTCTACGTTCTGATGGAAGCGGAGGTGATTGGTCGCGGTCGTTACGGTGGGCAGGCGGACGCCGGAGAGGGACTCGGGCCAGTGGGTGCACGGATCGTCGCGGAAGTGCTGATCGGTCTCATTGAACTGGATCCCCGGAGCTATCTTGGCTCGAACCGGAACTGGCGGCCGGACCCTGCCCATGACGCCGTCGGGAAGATGCTTGCCTCGGTCAATTCCAGCGCACTCTGAGTGGTTCAGGGGCAGGTCAGGGCCTGCCCCTGTTCTCAGCTTTCCAGTTCAACGCCAAGGTTTTTGCCCACACGCTGAATGAAGTTGCCGGAGGCCACCACGAAGGTGATTTCCGCAATCGCTGCGTCTGAGAAGTGCGTTTTAAGCTCCTCCACGGCTTCATCGGAAGCTTTCACGTCCCGGGTGGTCTCATAGGCGAAGCGGATCACCGCCCGCTCTGGCTCCGAGAATTCACCGCTGTCGAAACCGTCTTCACCCAGATCCTCAATCTGCATGTCCAGAAGCCCGGCCTGGCGTGCTGCCGGCACGTGATGCCCCTGGCAGTAGTCACACCCATTCAGGCGCGCCACGGTCAGGTAGGCGATCTCGCGCACGCGGTCGGTGATCGAGAGCTGGCCGAAGTAGATGTCGAGCAGGGTGCCGATGCCCTGGCTTGCCGGGCCGGAGTGGCCAAGCAGCTTGACCACATTGGGAACCAGGCCCATACCCTGTTCCAACTGCTGATAGACGTGCGTAGCGCCTTGCGCTTCCTGGCCTTTTTCGGCGTAGGGGATTCGAGCCATTGGTTTTTCCTTCTCGTGAAGTTGATTTTCCTCAAAAGGTGAAGTTGGATTATGGTGGTAGCGTCTCGCTTTGCCCGCCGGGCCCGCCGGAGTCGATGACCTTTCATGCCAACAGGATCCTGCCCACTCTCTCCACTTCGGATATCGCTGATCTACCTGACGGTCAGTGTGCTCTGGGTGCTCTTCTCGGACTGGGTAATCATTCTGCTCATGCCGGAGGCAACGGGCGAGACACTTACCCTTGCCCAGACCCTGAAAGGCTGGTTCTTCATTGCCGGCTCGGCTGTGCTGATAGGTTATCTGATCCGACAGCTTGTTCGCGACCTGAGCCAGGCGCAGTCTGAGCTGCGGCTGCGCGATGCGATCATCTCGAAGACCCACAACGGTGTCATCATTGCGGACGAGGACCAGACCATTCTCTATGTGAACGAGGCATTCACACGGATTACCGGCTTCAGCGCGGACTATGCGGTGGGGCGGACTCCCCGCATACTCAGTTCGGGATTCCACGACTCGGATTTCTATCGGAAACTCTGGACTGAACTCGAGAATGAAGGGGTCTGGCAGGGTGAAATCGTGAATCGCAAAGCGGACGGCAGTCTGTTTACGGAATGGATCACGATTACCCGGGTGGCGGATTCATCGGTGGATAAGGCGCGTTACCTCAGCATTCTCAGCGACATCAGTGAGCAGAAAGCGGGGCAGGAAAGGCTCCGCTACATGGCCTATTACGACCCGCTTACCGAGCTTCCCAATCGGGCCTTCTCGCATGAGGAGGTGCGGCGTCTTCTGACAAGGTCCTCGGGGACGGATTACCGCCTGTGCCTCATGTTCGTGGATCTGGACAACTTCAAGGTTATTAATGAAAGTCTGGGTCACGAAGCCGGTGACCAGCTGCTGCGTGAGGTTGCGACCAGGCTTCGTGAGGCGCTCGGGGCGGACGGGTTCATAGGGCGCTTTGCCGGTGATGTTTTTGTGGTCTGTTCCTGGGTGAAGCCGGTTGAGCGTGCAGGCGTCCTCGCTCGGACCGTGCTCGCTTGTTTTGATCAGAGTTTTCACCTCGAACCTCATCGGCAACTGTCGGTGCGGGCCAGTATTGGCATTGCACTCACTCACGGGACCGAAACCGGTTCGGATGGCGAGATCAGCTTCCTGTTCAGCTGTGCGGATTCGGCTCTCAACGAAGCCAAGCGGCGGGGCAGATACACCTACGCCTTCTACACCCAGGCCCTGACCGAGGGATCCACCCGCAGGCTGGAGCTGGAACAGGCGCTCAAAGAAGGAATTGATCGCGATGAGCTGGTGCTTTTCTACCAACCGGTATTCGATGTGGAGACCGGTCAGTGCGTCGGCGCCGAGGCGTTGGTGCGGTGGGAGCATCCCGACAGGGGTATGATCAGTCCGGGCACCTTTATACCTCTGGCCGAGGATACCGGGCTGATACTGCCTGTTGGTTGCTGGGTGATGACAGAGGTCGCCCGGCAGGTCCGCGCCTGGCTCGATCAGGGACTGGATCCTGGCAGGGTGTCATTCAACGTATCCAGCCAGCAGCTGCATAATGCGCCCTTCGTTGATCTGCTCGAGGAGACGCTGCGGTCATCGGGGGTGCCTGCCGGGTCTTTGGAGGTGGAGCTGACCGAGAGTGGTCTGATGGCAGAGGAGACCATCGGACTTCTTAACCGGATCAGGGGCACGGGTGTTGATATCGCCATTGATGACTTCGGTACGGGGTACTCGTCGTTGGCCTACCTTCGCCGGTTTCCCGTGGAGAAGCTCAAAATCGATCGGGGCTTTGTGGAAGGCGTGGAGGATTCCCCGGAGGCGCGTTCGATTGTTGAAGGTGTTGTGGCAATGTCACGGGCTCTCGGCCTCCGTACCCAGGCTGAAGGCGTGGAGACCAGGGAACAGCTTACTGTGCTCAGTGCATTGGGCGCGGACCTTTACCAGGGATTCCTGCGGGGTCGTCCGGTGCCCGCGCCAGTCTATGAGCAGCAATGGTTGATCACGGACACCGGGCATTCTGTTTCAGACGGCGTCTGACTGCCGTCCCCGCACTGCGGTGGTTCCGGTTTTCCGGGACTCCCGGAAAAGGGCCCTGCCAAGACTGAGGAAATAGGTTCCGAAAGCCTGGTTGATGGCCTTTCTCTGTGGTTCCTGTGGGTAGAGTCCGGCATGTGCCTCGCCCGACTGGCGGGTGCCCCGGACCAGAAAGGGGCTTTTGACCGGGGCGTCCTGCACGAAGGCCTCAAAGGCCCGCGCGCCCATTTCCTCAGGGCGGCTGTAGTAATAGGTGCCGAGCCTCTCATCCATGCGTGCGGATGCCCGGAACAGGGCACTGGGCTCGCCGCCATCGTCGCTTACCATTATGGCCCTGAAGCACTGGAAGAGCAGCGCGTTCAATGGGTGATCCACAGGGGGGACCTCCCTCAGCCAGGCGGCGCTGGCGAAACAGTCCGAGGGCACGCTCCTGAAGGCGTGGGTCGCAAGGTAATGGTCGAGGGCATGAAACCATTCGTGAGCCAGACTGCCCGCGCCGGCATTCTTGGCCAGAGAAAGACTGCGTTTGGCGGGGGTGTAGTGCGCGGAGACACCTCTCTGGCCACCAATACCGTACTCCAGCGACAGGCTGCCACGCAGCGAAACGAGTGATTCCGGCCCGCCCAGAATGGTCTTGAGGTCTTCGAGGGCGGCGGCAAACCGGTGGGCCGCGCGCTGCTGCTCATCTCTGGTCACCCAGTTGCCGATGCCGATACTGCGGAAATCATACTGGCGCCGGATTGCTGCAAAGCCATTGTTACCCATGCCGGTACTCTAAAGGCGGTGGGCGGGTAACTGAAGAGGTGGTGTGAACCTGTGTCAGTCCTTCAGGCACATCAGAATGGGAGGGCCCCTGAGCAGCCAGTTGTAAAAAGCGCGCAGGGCGGTTGGCGAGTAGGCGAAGCGCTCTGTGTTCATAGTCGTCCCTGAAAATCATTGATTTGTTGCATCGAGATTAGCAGGATGAAGGCCGCCGGCAAGGCGGATGGCCACGACATCGCGTGTCGCCGGTCACATTCAAGGTGAATGAATCAGAGGACCAGCCCGGAGCCGCCACTGCATGACTTTCTCCCTTCTCGCCGTTGGCGATCTTCACCTCGGTGCCCGCCCGAGCCGCCTGCCGGACGAGCTCACCGGGCGCTCCGCCGAGCTTGGCACCACCGGCGTCTGGCGACGGATAGTGGACCAGGCCCTTGAACAGGGGGTTAACGCCGTGGTCCTGGCGGGGGACGTGGTCGAGGACGAGGACGATTTCTTCGAAGCCTACCGGGAGCTGGCAACCGGTCTGGAGCGCCTGATTGCGGCGGATATCCGGGTTCTTGGCGTGGTGGGTAACCATGACGTGCGGGTGCTGCCGAGACTGGCGGACCAGCTTGCGGGTTTTGAACTGCTGGGCCGAGGGGGCACCTGGGAATCGGTGACCCTGGAAGCCGCCGGGACGCAACTGACCCTGCACGGCTGGTCTTTCCCCTCACCGCATTTCCGGGAAAGCCCATTGCAGGGTGCAAATCTGGAACGGGGCCCGGGTATCAATCTTGGCGTCCTGCACGCGGACCGGGACCAGCCTGCCAGCCCCTATGCGCCGGTGAGCAGCTCTGAGCTGAGGGATGCCGGCCCGGATGGCTGGCTTCTGGGCCACATCCATAAGCCCGACGCGCTCAGTGTGGCATCACCTAATGGCTACCTGGGGTCCGCAACGGGCCTGGACCCGGGCGAGTCCGGGCCGCGTGGGCCCTGGCTGTTTGATCTGGACACAGGCGGCATACGGAGTGTGACCCAGTGGCGGATTGCCCCAATGCACTGGGCTCGTTTGCCAGTGGATCTTACCGGGATTACCACCCCCGAGGATGCTCGCGAACGCCTTCAGGTCGCCGTTCAGGAACTGGACGAATCCCTTGCCGCTCATCTGGTGCCGCCCGAAGCGGCCGCGCTGCGGGTTGGGTTCACGGGATCCACGGATCTGGGAGCTGAGGTTGCCCGGTTAATGGATCGCGAATCCCTGGGCGCACTTCACGCCGGCAGCGGCCGTATTCACTACTTCGTGGAGACACTGCGCTATGCCACCCGGCCGGTTATTGATCTCGCGGAGCTGGCCCGCCGGGCGGACCCGGCAGGGCTGCTCGCCCAGCGACTCCAGCTGCTTGAAAGAGGGGACGACGATCCCGAACGCCAGGCATTGATCCGGGAGGCTCTTCAGCAACTCAGGGAGCAGGCCGGTCGCTCGCACTGGCAGGCATTGCCCGGCCAGGGCATCTCGGAGGCCGAGGTAGTGGATTGGCTCCAGCGCAGTGGCATGGCCGTTCTGGAACGCCTCCTGGCTCAGGGGAGGGCGGCGTCATGAAACTGCAGGAACTGATCATCACCCAGCTTCCAGGCTTTGGGGAAGGGTTGAGGGTTGAAGGGCTGGCCCCGGGCTTCACCCTGGTTACCGGGCCCAACGCATCCGGCAAGAGCAGCCTGGTGCGCGCCCTGCGTCACCTTGTATCCCCCGGTTCTGAAAGTGCGAACGGGGCGATCACGCTCGAGGCCCGTTTCAGCAGTGGCGATGATGGCCTCACGGTGAGCCGCAGCGGGGAGCAGGTGGTCTGGCAGCGCAACGGCCAGCCCACGGATGCGCCCGAGCTCCCTGCCGGGGACTTCCTGCGCTGCTACTGGCTTTCCATGAACGACCTGCTTCAGGCCGGCGATACCGAAGCCTCGATAGTGGCACGCCTGCAGCGGGAACTGGCTGGCGGGTTTGATCTGGACTCGCTGCGCCAGGATCCGCTGTTCCGGGTGAAGCCCCAGCAGGGGCAGCGGGAGGCCAGGGCTCTCCGCGATAAGGAACAGGCACTGGCGAAATGCCAGCGTGATTACGCGCATCTGGATCAACAGCGGCACAGGCTGGCGGAACTTGATGAGCGCATTGAGGCGGCGCGGGCGGCGCGTACCGGTGTCACGCGTACCGAACAGGCCCTTGAATGGCTGGCGGCCCGGCAGCGGCGACGCGGTGCCGACGAAGAGCTGGCGGCCTTCCCGGCAGCCGTAGCGCACCTGAACGGTCAGGAGCGGGAACGCCTGGATGAGCTGGAGGCGCAGCGCGACCGACTGGTCCAGCAGATCCGCGACAACGAACGCCAACAGGACGACGAACGCCAGAAGCGGTGCGATTCAGGGCTTGAAGAGACGGCTCCAGAGGCGGCTGATCTGGCAGGCTGCGAACAGCACCTTGCGGAAGCGGATCGCCGGATAGCGGACCGCGCCAGCCTGCGGGAGCGGCTGGATGAGGCCCGGGCGCGCGAAGCGAATGCGGCCGCCGCCCTGCAGCCGCCGGAAGGGCGGACGCCTGAACCAACCCCGGAAGCCGTCAATCAGGCCGGCGAAATGGCCGAGTCACTGCGGCGGGTCCGGCTCCGAATGCAGGAACTGGAAGCCCGGCTGGAGAACACGGAGGGTGACCAGGAGGACCCGGAGTCGATCCGCACCCGCATCAACGCGTTGCGGCGCTGGCTCCGGCAGCTAGAACCGGCCCGCCGTTACGGTCTTCTGGCGGGCAGTGCCGTGGCGCTTGGTGCCTCAATCGCCGGCGTCTACATGGGCCTATTCTATGGCCTGCAGCTGCACTGGGCACCGGCGCTGGTCGCCGTGGTGGCCGCCGGCTGGTCCACGGTGCAGAGCCTGCAACTGGTCCTGAGGGCCCGTCAGGCGCAGGAGCGTGCCGAAGAGGCGGGTGTCACGCTGTCCGAATGGCAACTGGAAAGCGTGACCAGCCACCTGGAGGAGCTGGAAGCTGAGCTGGCTGCGGCGGTGTACCAGCAGGAGCAGGCCCAGCAGGCGCGGGCCCATGCCTCGGAAATCGAATCACTCGAGAAACAGCAGTCCCAGCTGGAAGGTAACCGCCAGGCCCTGGCGGAAGCGGTTGGCTTTGACCCTGCGTTGAGCGGCGAGGGGGCGGCGCGCTTCCTTAAGCTTGCGGCGGACCTGGATCAGGCCCGATCGGATCGCCGCCAGTTGGAAGCGCGGCTGGCGAGCCTGGACTCGCAGATCGAGGGCGAGCTGGAACCGGTGCGCAGCCTGCTTGCGCGTCAGCATCTGGCCCCCGTTGATGACACCGCGACCGGCCTGCGCGCTGCGTTTGAGGACCTGAAGCAACGCTCCGAGACCGTCACCGAAGCGGAGCAGGCGCTTTCCCGACTTCAGGCCCGGCGCGAGGAACTGGAAGCGGATCATCACCAGCAGCAGGAAGCCATCAAGGCGCTCTATCACAGTCTCGACCTGCCGGAGGACGATCGCGTTGCGCTGGCGTCGCTTTGCGATCAGCTGCCGCGCTATCGCGAGCTGGTCACAACCCGGGAGGCGGAACGCCGCGCTGAGAAGGCCAGGGCCGAAGGGCTCGAGGAGGATCCGGACCTGGTCGCCCTGGTTGAGGCCAGTGACCAGGCCGGTCTGGAGGAACGTCTCGCCACGCTCCGGGAAGAAGCGGCGTATTACGACCAATGGCTCGAAGAGCGCAGCCAGCTCGCAACAAAGCTGGATCAGGCGGGTCGTGACCGGGCGCTGGAACAGGCCCGCTTCGAGAGGGACCGTGCCCGTGAAGCGCTGCAGAACGTCTTTGACGACACCATGGTGGCCGAGGCCGGCCAGTTCCTGCTCGGGCAGGTCGACGCTGCCCATCGGACCGAGCGCGAACCGGCCGTCCTGGCTGATGCCCGTGACCGCTTCGCCCGGTTCACCCATTACCGCTATGACCTGCGGATGGATGAGCGCGGCCAGATTCGCGTCCGGGACAGGCTCCAGGAGCGGGACCAGGACCTGATTGAACTGTCCACCGGCACGCACATGCAGCTGCTGATGGCCCTGCGGTTGGCCTGGGTCCGTGCGCTGGAGCAGGGCAGTGAGCCCCTGCCCATTTTTCTGGATGAGGTTCTGACCACCTCCGACCCGGAACGGTTCCGCGCCATTGCGGCCAGCCTGCGCACCCTTGTGCAGGATGAGGGACGGCAGGTGATCTATCTCTCCGCTGAGCCCTTGGACCGGGCACGCTGGGAAGAAGCGTTCGGCGCTCCCGTCACGCACATCGATCTCGAGGTGCTCCGGCGGGGCGCGGAGGTTCCGGAAACGGGGGATTACAGGCTGCCGGAGCAGGCGGCGCTTCCCTTTCCATCGAACGAGGCGCCTGACGAATGGGCGGCACGGATCGGTGTGCCCCCGGTTCAACCGGGCCGGGGCGCTGGCGCCATCCATCTCTTCCACCTGCTCAGGGATGACCTTTCCCTGGCGCACCATCTGATCCAGGACTGGCGTGTGGACCGGCTCGGCCGCCTGGAAACCCTGCTGCAGCAGCCGGCGGGCGCCAGTGCCGTTCCCGCTCCGGCGTACGCGCAGACACTCAACGCCCGAATTCGCGTTGCCCGCGTCTGGGTGGATGTCTGGCAAAGAGGCCGGGGGCGGCCGGTCGATCGTAATGTTCTGGAAGCGTCAGGGGCGGTGACGCCCAAGTTCATCGATCCGGTTGCGGAACTCGCGGAGCGCCTGGACGGCGATCCCGGTGCCCTCCTGGCATCCCTTGAGAACGGCGGTGTGGCCCGCTTCCAGACGAACAAGCTGCGGGAGCTGGAAGCCTATCTCGAGAATGAGGGCTACCTGGACACCCGCGACCCCCTGGACGCGGCGCAACGGGAGCGAACCGTCCTTCTGGAAGCCGGGCACGAGGCGGATGCCGCCGCCATCCGCCAATGGGTGGCCTGGCTTGAGGCAGGGCTTGCCTGAACTGGCAATCCCCTTGCATTCCGCACGCGTACCGCCCTAGGTTTAATGTCTTTCCAACGTTTGAGCTGTGTCGTCCATGAGTCGAAACCAGAACGTCATCCGCGTCCGCGGTGCCCGCCAGAACAACCTGCGCAACTTTGACGTCGACCTGCGCGTGGGCGAGCTGACCGTTGTCACAGGGCCCAGCGGTTCCGGCAAGTCCTCGCTGGCCTTCGACACCGTCTACGCCGAGGGCCAGCGCCGCTACGTCGAGACCTTCTCCCCCTACGCGCGGCAGTTCCTGGACCGGATGGACAAGCCGGCGGTGGATTCGATTGAGGGCATCCCGCCATCCATCGCCATCGACCAGACCAACCCGGTGCGCAATTCGCGTTCCACGGTTGGCACCATGACCGAGCTCAACGATCACCTGAAGCTGTTGTTCGCCCGGGCCGCGCTGCTCTACTGCGGCGGCTGCGGACGCGAGGTCCGGCGGGACAGCGAGGACAGCATCGTCGCCGACGTGCTGGAACGCGGCGCAGGGCGTCGTGCGGTGATCGCCTTCGATATGGCGCTTTCGGGGGATGTTGGCGAGGACCGGGTGCGTACGGAACTGGAACGCCAGGGTTACACCCGCGTGGAAACGCTCGACGACGGCACACTGCGCGTCACACAGGATCGAGTGCGGCTCTCCGAGGACCGGCGGGATCGCCTCACCGAGGCTATTGAGGGCGCCCTCAGGGCCGGCCAGGGCAGGCTCATCGTGCAGCCGCTGGACGATAACCGTGAAGCCGCGGCGGAATGGCTCTATTCCCGGGGGCTCCACTGCCCGGACTGCGACCGGGACTACACCGATCCCATCCCCAACAGCTTCTCCTTCAACTCGCCCATGGGGGCGTGCGAGGAATGCCGGGGCTTCGGGCGCGTCATGGGTATCGACTACCGCCTGGTGATTCCGGATGATTCGAAATCAATTGAAGAAGGCGCTGTAAAGCCCTGGCAGACGGAGAGTTATTCCGAGTGTCAACAGGATCTGATGACGAAGTGCCGCATGGAAGGCGTGGCCACGGACATTCCCTGGCGGGACCTGCCCGAAGCTGACCGGAAGTGGGTGATCGACGGCGATAAGAACTGGCGCTGGAACGTCAGCCGTGGCGGCTGGTACGGCGTGCGGCGCTTCTTCGACTACCTGGAGAGCAAGTCCTACAAGATGCACATCC
>NZ_CAJXMA010000064.1:0-16171 GCF_913056445.1 uncultured Halovibrio sp. | reverse complement strand
CCCGACGAGCCTCCTTCCCCACCGACAAATAACCCAGCCGACGATGCGGAACCAACCCGTTACAGTTTCGCCAACGGCTGCTACCTACTGAAAGCTGGCAACAGCTACCTGCAGAAGGCCAGCAGCAGCCCGACATACCAACTGACGGAGAACCCATCCGCCGCCACAACGGTTTACATGCGTCCTACATCCCTTGGGTCCTACCTGCTGATGACGGACTTCCAACGCAACACAGGCGAAGTCGGCGAGTGGGAGCTCATTGGTGTTCGCGATCCCGGCAACCGGTTTCTGGATGACGCCGGCAACTTTGTGGGCGAGATCAGCTACCTGATTTCCGGCCTTGGCGACACGGTCAACCTCGCGGCTGATTTCATTCTGCCCATTGGCGACCCTCTGAGGGGCATCGGCGAGGGCATTTTCGGTGTTGGCGAGGATCTTGGGGACACGCAGGTCCGCCCAAGGCTAGGCATGGTCAGCGAGCCCAACGAGCTGGCCATCTGGCAGCTCAACCCAGGCGAGGGTGGGCGCTTCAACTTCAAGTCCCAACAGGTCGGGCTGGTTCTCGACCCGAGGGAAAACGGGCTAACCCTCTCATCACCCGCCAAAGCATCCGCTAACAGCGAATTCCGGATGATCCCGGCCGAGGGCTGCGCGGAGTTCCCGCAGGCCGAACTCAATGCCACCGTTAGTGATGAGGGTCCTGCCAATTACCTCCACGAGGTGGATCGGTATCAGGGCATTTCGGGGTTGGACCAGGATGACGTGTACGGTTACGTCGACACGCACTCCCACATCTCCGCCTACGAGTTCATTGGCGGTCGCATCAACTACGGCGACCCCTTCCACCGTTTTGGCGTGAGCCATGCGGTTAAGGACTGCTCGGTGAACCACGGCCCCCAAGGCATGACGGGGCTGCTTGAACAGGCCACCGGCGTGCCCGGACCGCATGACACCCAGGGCTGGCCGTCATTCAACGACTGGCCACGCCGCGACTCATTGATGCACCACCAAAGCTACTACCGCTGGCTGGAGCGCGCCCACCTCGGCGGCATGAAGCTGATCGTCAACCATCTGGTCCACAACGAGATCCTGTGCCAGATCAATCCCCAGAAACAGAACGACTGCGATCCCAACGAGAGCATCGAACTCCAGATCCAGCGTATGTATGAGATGCAGGATTACATCGACGCTCAGGCGGGGGGACCAGGCAAGGGATTCTTCCAGATCGTGACCAACCCGGAGGAGGCCCGGGAGGTCATTGACAACGGCAAACTGGCGGTAGTGCTCGGGATTGAGATGTCCCACCCCTTCGGATGCCAGGAGTTCAATGGTATTCCCCAGTGCTCCCGAGACCAGATTCTGGAAGACCTGGACCGGTTCCATGAGCTGGGGGTACGGACCATGTTCCCAACCCATAAGTTTGATAACGCCTTCGCGGGCCATCTTCCGGATCTCTCATCCGGCATCGGGGTTGGCCCCGTACTCGCGGCGGGCAATCTGCTTTCAACCGGGCACCCGATTGAGTACGAAAGCTGCCCTGGTCACGTCCATGATGACAACGAATCCGGGCAGGACGAGTATACCGGCACCGAGCCGGATCAGAACCCCAACCTTATGAACCCCATGGGAATGATCGAGCAGCTGCTTTTCCAACTCGACTACGCGGGCGACCGATTCCCACAGGCCCCGGAGCAACTGGCCGAATATGATCTGCGCCGGGGGACTGACCACCTGTGCAACAGGCGCGGGCTCAGCGACTTGGGCGATTTTCTGATCGAGGAGTTGATGCGCCGCGGGATGATGATTGAGACCGACCATATCAGCCGCAAGGCAGCGGCCCGCATTCTGGAAATAACTGGTGAACAGGATTACCCCGTGATCAACAGCCACGGCAGCTGGGGTGGCACCAGTGCGCTCCGGGACCGTATCGCGGAACAGGGCGGCATAACCGCGGACTTCGGCAAAACCCGGGGCGGCTGGGTCGACAGCCTCCTGAAGAACGCCAACCGCCCACACCCGGAAGACACCATGATCGGTCCCTTCGCCGGGGCCGGGTTCGCCAGCGATGTAAACGGGATTGCATCGCTACCGGCCAACACCAATGACGCCGAAAGCAGCCTCTACCCCTTCAAGTCGGTGGATGGCCGCGTGACCTTTGATGTACAGACCACCGGCGACCGCGAGTTCAGTCTTTACGACGGACGCGGAGTGGCGCATTACGGCCTCTATCCAGATCAGCTTGCGGATATGATCCAGAACGCTGATCGCCCACCGGAAGCCGTCAACCGGGCCGTGGATGAACTCTTTGTCTCCGCGGAGGCTTACCTGCGCATGTGGGAGCGTACGGAAGCCGCCGTGCGCTGATCGACCGAAACGGACATAACAACAAACAGGAAGCTCAACCCATGACTTTCAAAAGACTGACCCTGGTGGCGGCCGCCACCTTCATGCTCACCGGTTGTCCGGGCGACTCCGGGAGTGGTTCCGACGCGACATCCGGCGATACGGCATCGGCTCCAGAGACCTCTGGAGCGCAGGCAAGCCCCGAGGTAGGTAATGACGGGCAGAGGAAAAATGATACTCCGGCGAACAGAGATGACGGTACGCAGGATGTGATCTTCGTGGGCAATAACTGGGAAGGCACTATCGATGTGATCAGTGCCAACAACTACCAGAAGGTGGGCCGGATCAATGGTATCCCGGACAAGAAGGAACGCCTGCGCGAAATCTTCCTCAACCCCGACCAGCTGGTGCTCTTCAAGGGCATTCGCCACCTGATCGGCGAGGGCAACGACCAGTACGTGGACGACATGTACAGCGTTGATAACGGCCGTCTGCTGGTGGTGTCGCGCCCCAGTTTTGCGGATGTGGTCGGCATAAATATCGCCACGGGAGCCATTGAGTGGCGCTTTGAAGTGGACGGGTACCGGTCGGACCACATGGCCATCTCGCCGGACGGGGATGAGGTTGCTGTCTCTGCCTCCACCGGAGACGTGGTACACATCCTTGACGCGCAAACCGGCGAGGAAGTCGGCCAGTTCCCAAGTGGCGATTCCCCCCACGAGAACGTGTACTCGAAAGATGGGGAGCGAATCTACCACGCCAGTATCGGCCAGGTCTTCACACCAATGGACCGTGGCGCCCTGACCGATCTGAAGGGCGAGCGGGTGTTCCAGATCGTGGATGCGGGAACCTATGAAATCCTCGAGCGTTTTGACTTCAAGAACAAGCTGGAAAACGCCGGGTACGGCGAACTCAGCCCGGCCATCCGCCCCATGGCGCACACCTCGGATGAACGCTTCTTCTACTTTCAGGTGTCGTTCTTCCACGGCTTCGTGGAATACGACATGGAAAACGGGGAGGTTACGCGTGTGGCAAACCTCCCGAAGCTTACGGACCAGCCCCGCGAGAAGTACGTGAACGACTCCGCCCATCACGGCATATCGATGAGCGGGGATGACAAAACCCTCTGTGTCGCCGGAACCATGGACGACTACGCCGCCCTGGTGGACCGGGAGACCTTCGATTACAAACTCCTCGAAGGCCTGGGGACCAAGCCTTATTGGGTTACCACCAACGAGACGGGCACGCACTGCTACATCTCATGGAGCGGCACCGACCGGATGTCCGTCATTTCCATTGAGAAGCGGGAAGAAGTCGCCAGCGTTGAGGTGGGTGACCACCCCCAGCGTGTCCGTGAAGGCGAGGTTCCAGCGGGATGGTCCGGTTCCATGCGCTGACCCGAAAAGACAGAACCTGACTCAACAACAAACAGGAAAGAGGTGCCGTTCATCGTGCACGTGGTGACCTGCGTCTTGAACCGCGACCGCTACCGCATTGCCACGCTGTATCAACAGCACGAAAACTGGAGCGCGCTCGAGCCACAACCACAGTGAAACGGCAAACTTTTGATCCACCATGGCGGCAATGTGGGCTTGAGCTACGGCATAGGCACACCGCCCACCGGCGAAATCTCCGGTGCTACCAGTGGCGACGAGATCCTTCTCGGCGACAGCACCTTTGTGGCACTGTCACGCGGGTTTGCAACCGTTCTGAAAGACCTACCCAAACCTGATCACCAGGTGCAGTGCTTACTTCTGCATTCATCGATGCTGGTTGCCCGCGTGGCCTACACCGCCCGGGCAGAGCCGTCATCTCCAGCGGCGTGGATTCCGGCTGAACGAGCCGTATAATTTTCGAGATTTTTGCTGGCGTTGGCGTCACGGCACTGGCGGTGGCCGCAGACCTGACAGTGATAGACCCGATCCGCCAGCGTGAGATCCGGTCTGTGAGCGCCGCAGGCTGAGCACCGCTTGCTCGACGGATACCACCGGTCGGCGACCGTCAGCACACCACCGCGCCAGTCCATCTTATACGTCATCTGACGACGGAACTCGAACGCGCCGACATCGGCGATGTGGCGCGCCAGGCGCCCATTGGCCATCATGCCTTTGATGTTGAGATCCTCAATGACCACCTCAGCGAAGTGGTCGGACAGATAGCTGGTCAACTGGTGCAGCGTGTTGACCCGGATATCGGCAATGCGCTTATGCAACCGTGCAATGCGCAGCCTGAGTTTCCTGTAGCCGTTGCTGCCTTTGACCTTCTTCGCCAGACGGCGCTGGTAACGTGCCAGTTTCCTGAGCGCGTTGTGCAATGGCTTAGGCGATTCCCTCTCGTTCACCGGGCCCCGCGAGATTGTGGCCAGGGTCTCGATGCCGAGATCCACACCGCAGCGGGCTTGGGGGATTTGAGATCCTTCATCCAATCCGAAAAGGCCCGCTGAAAGGCGATGAACGGCTGCTGGGAGGCGTACTTGGTGACCCCATAGACCCAGGGGTATTCCGTCTTTTTCAACGCATTGAACTGGCGTTTGAGCGCCATGCCCGAGGGTCGATCACCTTGCCCGTCCCTGTGCAACTCGTATTGCCGGTTCCACTCAGCCAGCGCCCAGTTCCAGCAGAACCGGGCGGTTCCGCTGGCCTTGGCAAAGTAGGTCCTCTGCCGGTTGTTGGGCCGAAGCTGGGTCTTGAAGGCAATGTCCATATCCAGAGCATAACGCACGGATCTGTATATGCAACCAGTGCAAGGCCGCCAGCTTTCGATTCTGATGGGAACGTCTACCGTAAAGCCACCGTCATCAGTGTCAGCACATCCTGCGTCAGTTCCCGCTCAAAGCTCACATGCTGGTCATCATCCAGGATGACTACATCGGTGCCGGCCCACCGACACGCCTGGAAGGTCAGCTCGTGACCGAAGCGCACCAGCCGGTCTTTGTGCGTGAGATACAGTGTTGATACTTCGTGATTCAAAATTGCCGTCAACAGCCGCCGCAGCCCTGGCTTTTTACAGTTCAGTCCAGAGCCCAAGTCTTCGATGACGACATCACAGACGCTTTCCAGCAGTCCGCTGTGCCGAGGGAGACAGGCAATTCGATCTGAACACAGAGGGTGTCGCCCACTACGGCATGTTTGCTGACTGGATGAAAAGCATCGAAATCGCCGGGGCGAGAGAATCACTGAACGCTCTCTACGACTCCGCCGAGGTCCTCCTGCATACCTGGGAGCGATCAGAGCTTCAGTCCGTCTCCCACGATGCCGACCAAGGAAACGCATCGAGAAGAGGCGATCCTCTTGCGAGCCAGCGGGGTAGCTACTAAGCGCACGCGGGAGTTGCCCTAACCAATCACGCTGCCGCGCGAGGCGCGGCAGCCCATTTAACCTTATTGTCGCCCCCTCCTTCTTTCTTTCGCTCTTGAGCGGGCCAGCCGGATCACGCGTCCCACTGCGTTGGTTGTCCTCAGTGACAAACACTCTGACCTTTCCGGTCAATCCGTGAACGGTGTCACACCGTTACATTGCATTAACTCCAAACAACAAACGGTAACAATGGTAGTCGTAACGGCGATGAGCCGGAGAACCGACGCCAGACACAACAATAACGTGAAAGGACGATCTGCGATGATGCGTAACAGACTGCTCCTGGTGGCCACCGCCACCCTGATGCTCACCGGTTGCCCGGGCGACTCCGACAGTGGCTCCGGCTCCGTAACGAACGACGCGGGGCCGGACGCGGGTGCCCCGACAACACCCGGTGGCGGCAATGATGACACGGGGGCGCCCGCCCTGCGCGAGGGCGAAGGCCAGATTGAGGTGCTTTCCAACCGGGCGGATCTGGTCAGCGCCGGTAATGCCCTCGTCGCCGTTGAATCGCCCGACCTCGACGATGCCCGCTACCGGCTCAACGGCGAGGATGTCACCAGCCGCTTCCAGCCGGACCCGGCCAATGCCCAGCGTACCCGGGCACTGCTGGAAGGGTTGCAGCGTGGCCGCAACGAACTGCGCGTGCGGCTTGGGAACAACACCTTCCTGAGCCGGACCCTCGTCAATCACCCTGCCGGCGGACCGGTGTTCTCGGGCCCGCAGATCGAGCCCTGGAACTGCACCAATGACAAGGCCGTGGATGCGCAGTGCAACCAGCCGCCGGAGTATTCGTTCCGGTATGTGCCCGCCTCGGCGCTGGAACGCCTGCTCTCCGGCCTTGACCCGCAGGACCCGGGAACCGACAGCGTCTACAAGCCCTATGATCCGGAGAATCCGCCGCCCGATCACAAAATCGCCACAACCACGACCGACGAGGGCAAGGAGGTGCCTTTCATCGTGCGCGTGGAGACCGGCGTCCTGAACCGCGACCGCTACCGGATCGCCACGCTCTACCAACCGGGCGAGGACTGGAGCGCGCTGGACCCGCAGCCCCAGTGGAACGGGAAGCTGCTGATCCACCATGGCGGCAACGTTGGGGTCAGCTACAGCCCGGGTACGCCGCCGGAGGGCGATATCTCGGGCCTGACCGATGGGAATGAGGTGCTTCTCGGTGACAGCACCTTTGTCGCCCTTTCCCGTGGGTTTGCCACGCTGTCCACCGCCCAGGCCGACCTGGGGCACAATGCGAACCTGGTGACGGCCGCCGAATCCCTGGTCATGGCCAAGGAACACCTGATTGAGCAGTATGGGCCCATCCGCTACACCATCGGCACGGGCTGCTCGGGGGGCGCCATTGCCCAGCAGCACGTGGCCAACGCCTACCCGGGGATCTACCAGGGGCTGATTGTGCAGTGTTCCTACCCGGACGTGTGGACCACCGCCACCCAGTTCGCCGAATACAACCTGCTCAACCGCTACTTCGGCAACCGGATTCCGGATAGCCCCGAAGGCTTTCTGGACGTGTTCGAATCCATCGTCACCAGCGGCGTCTCCGCGCCCCAGTGGCCGTTCTTCTACGGTCACCTGCCCCTCAACCCGGTTGTCTCGGACCTGGCGTTCTTCCCGGCGGCGTACCCGGATCAGGACTCGTGCCCGGGGATCGAGGACCAGTCCAGGGTCTACGACCCGGAAACCAATCCCGGCGGCCTGCGCTGCGGCCTGATTGATCACATGCGGACCCAGTTCGGTCCGCGTGCGCCGGAGAACTGGTCCGAAACGGAACAGATGCTGGGACGCGGCTTCACGGGCCTGCCGCTGGACAATCAGGGTGTTCAGTACGGCCTTCAGGCGCTGCGGAAAGGATTGATCACGCGAAAGCAGTTCCTGGAGGTCAACCGCGGGATCGGCGGCTTCAACATCGACGTCGATCCCCAGCCCGAGCGCACCGAGGCCGACCCACAGGCTCTGGAAAACGCCTATCGCACCGGCGCCATCAATACCGCCGACAACCTGGGCAATGTGCCCATCATTGACCTGCGCGGCCCGGATCCCGGGATTGCCCATGATGCGTACCACTCCTGGCAGATGCGCGCCCGGATCGAGAAAGCCCAGGGGGACGCGGACAACCATGTGATCTGGTTCGGCGCCTTTCCGCTGGCCGGGGACACCGTCTTCACGGCGGAAGCACTCATGACCATGGACCAGTGGCTGGCGAACATTGAGTCGGAAGCCACGGACCGCCCGATGTCGGAGAAGATCACGACCCACCGGCCCGATTTCGCGCGGGACCGGTGCCTGTCCCTTTCCGGGCTGTCAGCGGACTGGGGCCCGATCCTGACCCAGAGCGGGGCGCTGGTGTATCCGGACCCTGTCATCCCCGGTGTCGATAGCGAGGACCTGCCTCAGGTACCCGGCGAGCTTGGGCAGGTGCTGGATCTGGCCACAAACCAGGTCTGCGGTCTCGACCTTGAGGCCCTGGGGATTCCCAGTGTGGTCACTGACCTGCTCTCCCCCATTACGGACCCGGTTGTGGAAGCCCAGCAGACGGCGGTCCAGACCCGCTTTGGCACGCCGCGCACAGTGGCCGGGGATGACATCCGGACACTGACCAACAAGTGCCAGCTCAAGCCGGTGGACCCTGAGGACTACCCGGACTGGCTGACTGGCAAGGAGGCGTTTCTGGACGAGGTGCGTGAGATATTCCCGAACGGCGTCTGTGATTTTGACAAGCCGCCGAAACATGAAACGGAGACCCTGACGTGGCTGCAGTACGGGGATGCCCAGTCGCCAACATTCGGAGGCAAACCCTTGCCCAGGCAGACCGCCGGCGCCACCGGCTGGGCGTCTAAGGCCTTCAACGTCTCGCTTAACCCCAAACAACCTTGAGGAAAAGGAGAAACTGCCATTTACCCGACTCAGACCATCGCCGTCATCGGATTGGGACGTGTGGGCATCAGCCGCGCTGTTAGCCTCTCTCGCGATTATGACACCCTTGGATTCGATGACGATCCGGAGCGGGTTGATCAGCTTGCACAGGGGCTCGACGCCACGCGGCAGGTCGGGCCCCCGGATCTGGTCCGGAACCGGCGCCTTGGGCTGAGTTGCGACGAGAGCAGCCTTATCGGGGCTGATGTTTACGTGATTGCTGTTCCCTCAGGGCTCGATCGTCACAGTGCGCCGGATCTGGCCGGCGTCAAGCAGGCTCTGGACCGGATCGCACCCATGCTCACTGCCGGGAACACCGTCATCATCGAGTCCACCCGGTTTCCCGGCGCAACCGAGAACAGCTGCATACCCCGACTGGAAAACGCCAGTGGGCTGCATTGCGGCCGGGATTTCGGGGTCGGCTTTGTGGCCCGGATAAGCACCCCGGATGATGAATCCTCCTTCGATGTGATCGCCGGGACCTGCCCGAAGGTAGCTGCCGACATCCAGCACCTCTATGGCCACACAGTAACCCACTCGACCCGGCGGGTTAGCGCCATTCGCTCCGCCGAGGCGACCCAGCTGGTACAGGGAGCCTATCGGGATATCACCGAAGCATTCCGGAATGAAGTGACCGATCTGCTGACAGAACTGGACGCGGACTCTGTGGAAGTCTTCGATGCCCTTGGCGCCAGTACCGATAACATGCCTGCGCGACCGAACGGTTTCCCAGAGAGCGAACTGCACCAGAAAGAATCGAGTTACCTGATATTCGCAGGGCGGACCAGCGGCATGGAGCCACAGCTCATCAACCGGGCCCGTGAAGCAAACGCGACACGGTCACTCCGTGTTGCTGAGCGGATACGCGCGCAGCTTGAGTCGAATCAGAAAGCCCCGGAAGAAGCGCGGATACTGATCATGGGCTATGCACGCATGGCCAACTCCGCGTGCTGTCACAATACGCCGGTGACGGACATCATCGAGGCGCTCGAGGCCATGAGATTCGAGGTGCATGCCTGGGATCCATGGGTGGATCGTCACCAGGCACCCGCCCCCCACCAGCGCTACCTGCTGAGCAATCCCGAACCGGGCTCCTATGACGCCATCATGCTCGCCGTCGGCCACCGGCTTTTCCTGCGAATGGGGTTCCATGAATTCCAGGCCCTCGGGAAGCCCGGTTTCTCTTTCATTGATGCGACAGACCAATTGTCGCCTGCCCTGACGGACACGGTGCTCTGAAACAGAAAGCCCCCTCGCGTGAAGGGGCCTTCTCGGATGAGCTTGATCAACTTGATCAAACAGGAGCTGGGCTCCCGTCAGCTCAATTCACATTCACTGTGACGTTCCGTAGCAGATTTCATGAACTTCCGTCCGGACATCCGTGGAGAGGACTCCGGCGTTCACGCTGAAGCGCACTTCGTCGAACTCGCCACCAGGCATATCGCTCTGGTCAATCTGAACCCGCTTCAGAGCGCCGTCATTGAAGGCACCGGCAATATCAACGTCCGCGAGCGTGATACCCACATCCGAAGCCAGCTGTTCGTCATTGCGATAGACACCCAGCGTGTAGCTTTCCAGAACGTTGAGGTTGAGGACCGAGTCCGGAACCGATATCAGCGCCGCAATCTGCCCGTTGGCTATTGGTTGCACCGAATCACTCACCTTCGCCTCGACCCTGGCGTCGCCCAGACCAAGAAGACCGATGTAGACGTTCAGTGTCGCCGACGTGTTCGGTTGATTGTCAACGGCATCCTCCGGGTTGCTGACTTCAGCCGCGCCGATGGTTCTGGTGTCAACAGTAATGTCACCGTATGTTTCCAGTGCCTCAAAGTTCTCGCCGCAAGCCGCTTCCAGCCCAATGTCCTGGTCGTCATCGGGATTCCAGCCACCCTGGGCATTCACGTCACCAAACGCGGCGTAATCAGTACCGGAATCATTGGCGATCAGGACACCACGGTTACCGTCGCCATTATCAAAGACGGTCACCTCGTCCAGTTCGCCATCCTCGTCAATATCCTTGACGAAGCGCACAAGACCGGTCAGCTGCGTTCCGCCATTGCCATCGCCTGCTTCGTTCAGACTGCAGGTGAACAGATCTTCCTGAGCAACGCTGATGGCCTCACTGCCGGCATCGGTGGAGGTGGACACTTCAGAAGAGACCCCAAAGGCGCCAGACTCAACGTCGCGAAACTCGAAGGTGGCTTGAGTGCCGGCGGCAGCACTGTACTTACCGGCTACCGAGTCGCTATCAGCAGGGAGCTCGGCACTGGAGAGATGGCCGAAGAACTGATCCAGATTCTCCGTATTGTCGCAACGGGCATCCCTGCTCACGAAACGTGAGAACGCGGAGTTACCGGACTCCGGTCCTGCTTCACCGGTGGTCTGTTGGTCGATGAGATCACGCAGCGCCTGATCACCGTATTCGTCGGCGTAGACTTCCAGAGACGTCTCATACCGATCGATGAACGACAGCGGCTTGTAAGGCAGCGAGTTGAGTTCAAAGCCGTTGCGCCCGAAGCCGCTGACCACGCCGGAGCTGAGATCATCCAGAAGGGCGCTCAGCTGGGACTGCTCGCGCGCCTCCGGGTCGCGGGTAACTGATTCCGCATCTGTGCCTTCATTGGCCGCAACCGCTTCCAGGCCGAGACGGTACAGAAGAATCTTTTCGGGATCACTGGTGGACATGGCACCGCCTTCCTCTGGAAGACTGGAGAAGTCACCTGCTCCCGAGTAGAGATCCGTGACCGAAGGCGCCAGACCTGTGCTGACCTCATTATTGCCCGCGCGAATCTCATTCTCGAGCGTTTCAACACGGTCCCGGTCCAGGTTCTGGAAGCCATCACGCACGGCGAGGTTGTACACCACCTGGGTCAACGGGGAAATCGCGATGGTCTGGCCGGACTGGACATTGAGAGGAATACCCCAGCGGGTTGGCCCTTCAAACGGCTGCACCCGCACGAAAGGGAGTTCCGGAATCGGATCAACGTCAAACAGCGCACCGGCATTTTCCAGTGATACCCGGTTAAGCTCTTCCAGTCCGTCACCCGATTCATTGATGCTGTACAGAAACGCATCGCCCTCCGTGTCGTCGGCGCCTGAGACCACCTGCACGTTATTATCCGGGCCTACGCCGCCGCCATCCGGGCTGGTGTTTGCGCCGTCCTCGTTGGATCCTGAAGATGAGCTGTCTGCCTGACAGCCCGCAAGCCCGAGGGCCAAAAAGGCCACCATAAAAACAGAGAGCGTTCCAGCCCTGTTACTCCCCAACTTCATATTTACTCCTTAGAAAGTTATTGAATGACTCAATCTTGTTTTTCGTTGTTATCCGTGCGCTTCATTTCGATGCGCCGGTTCTTGCGACGGCCGGATTCGGTTTCATTGGTGGCAATGGGCTGAGTTTCCCCAAGACCTCGCGTTGTAATGCGGTCCGGAGCGATGCCCTCTTCCACCAGGTATCCCTTGACCGCTTCCGCCCGATCACGGGAGAGCTTCCTGTTGTATTTCTCGGAGCCAACACTGTCCGTATGGCCAAGAATCTCGACGGTCACGTGGTCGTGGTATTCAAGGTCGCGGGCAATGCGATCCAGCACCACTTCTGCGTTCGGGGTTAACGTGGCGGAGTCGAACTCAAAGGTGACCCCGTCAAGTGGCTGCATGTCCGGGATCTTCTCAACGACCTTTTCTCGCTCGATGATCTTGGTCTCCGTCCGGACTTCTGGCTCCGGGGTCTCCGGGGGCCCAAACAGGGGGATGGAAACCCCGACCAGGAAGCGCGCGTCACCAAATGCGGCATTACCGCTGGCATCATCGGCCCAATCAGCGGTGTAACGAGCTTCCGCCCTGATTGCCATTCGGTCTTCCCAGACGGGCACCTTCACGCCAAGACCCGCATTGGCATAGGGCCCTGCGTCCGAATCACCTTCATAATCCAGATAAGAGGCACCACCACCGAGCAGTGCATAGGGAGAAATGGCACCATCGTGCAGCCAGAAGATGCCGTCCACACCGAACTGGTATTGCCAGTCGTCACCGCTGCGCTGGTCACGGGTCAGGTTGTTGCCCATGCCGGAGAACTCAACCGAAAAGCTGTCTCCCAGCGGATACCCGAATCCGATTCGACCGCCGGTGCCATCGTCCGTGTCGAACCGGTCCCTGTCGGGCTCGACATACATTCCCATGACCGAAGTCGACCAATCTTCCCATCTGGGGTCGAGCTCATTGCCCAACGCATTGATGCTCAACACCGACACAGAAATCGCAACGGCGATCTTTGTCCTGACCCGCTTCATCTGAGTTTCCTTCTGTCTTTTGCTGCACAAAGATCTCAATAACATTCTGTTACTGCGTTCACATTTTGTTACCAGGACCTTGCTGCAGAATTGGCGTTACAGCCACCCGGTGTCGCCACACACGCCATTGACAACTTCCTTCAAGAAGAAGAAAACGACATGCAAAACACTCATGACAATCAACAGCGGAGGCTTTCGAGATAAAGACGGACGATGAGGGAGGTAAAGGAAAGGCACGGGAAACCAACAGGTTTCCCGCTTATAGCGGATGGATCTACACCCGGCTGATAGGCGCAGGAATTGAAATGGAGTTGCCCTGGATACCGTCCAGGCCAAGATCGGTAAGACGGTTGGCGCATGCTTGGCTACCGACCTCGGTAGCGATGACTCTGATCTCATGCATGTGTGCGATACGAACCACTGCTTCCACCATAACTCTGCCCTGCTCACCGCGGTTCTCAAGATCCCTGCAGAGACTTTGGTCAAGTTTCAGGTAGTCCACAGGGAACTCAGTAAGATCATCGAATGAGGAGCGGCTGAAGGTGAACTGCTGCAGCGCGAACCCGAACCCTTGTTCCTGAAGACGCTCAACAAACAACTTGATGCCTGAAAGCCGGGTCATGACTTCGGACTGCTGCAGCTCAAACACAACCTTCCGGGGATCGATACCGGTACGTCTGGCCTGCTGGAGCACAAAATCGGCAAACCCCGAATCGGTAACCGAAGCAATACTCAGGTTCACTCCAACCGGGCCATCAATCTCCTTATCGCATTCCTTCAACCAATCAAAAACGTTGCCCACAACCCATTCATCAATCGATCTGACGAGACCATGGCGCCGCGCGGCGGGATAGAAGTCATCCGGAAGCACAAGCTGATCCGTGTTGGCATCCCTGAGCCGGAGCAGCATTTCCCGGTAGACCGGCCTGTCATCACCAGCATAGCGCCAGACAAGCTGCTGCTGGATCACAAACTGGTCTTCCGCGATAGCGGCTCTAAGCCGCTCCGCCCACCGATCACCTTTGTCCTGCTGTGAATCTCCATAAACGCACACCTGCCCGCGCCCAAGATCCTTTGACTGGTAGCAGGCCCCATCGGCCCACTCAAGCACCTTTTCAACGCCCGCGGAATCAGAATCCAAACCCACCAAGCCAATGCTCACGCTGATCTCAAACTGTTGGTCTCCCCAGCTGAATCGGAACCGGCTTATGGCCTGCACAATCGCGTCCGCCACCCTGCGAGCATCCTCCAGAGTACAGCCGTAGAACAGGATGGCGAATTCATCCCCTCCAAGGCGAGCAATCAGATCGGTTCGGCGGAGGTGGCCTTTGATTTCATCGGTGAGCTGCTTCAGAAGCTCGTCACCGGCGGCATGGCCTACCGTGTCATTCACGGTCTTGAAGTAATCAAGATCCAGATAGCCAAGAGCATGAACCATGCCATCATTGCGTGCTGTATCCAGCGCATCCTCCAGCCGGACCAGGAATTCCCGTTTGTTGAGAAGCCCAGTCAGAGCATCATGACGGGCCTCATACGCAAGCCTGCGGGCCGTACGCCGCATTTCAGTAACATCATGGAACGTGAGAACCCCCCCAATGATGTCGTTGTTACGATCTCGAATCGGGGCGGCAGTAAGCTGAACCGCATGCTCATTGCCCGCGGCGTCTCGCAGCAACGCGTTGCGATCAACCCGCAGTGTCCTCCCCAGCCGGAGTGCCCGAACAAGTGGTGAGGTGATGGTTTCCTCGCTGTCCTCTTCATGGAAACGGACCACCTGGTCGATTGGGAGCCCAAGGGCCTCCCCCTTACTCCAGCCCGTAAGCGTTTCCGCCACAGGGTTGATATAGTCGATTACCCCTTGGGAGTTTGTCGTAACCACACTGTCACCTATGGAACCCAGGGTTACCTTTACGCGCTCAGTCTCAGTTGCCAGTTGCTGGGCGGTGTTGAGCCTTTCGGTCACATCGTAGAAGAACCAAAGGGATTGGTTGAGTGAGTCCAGCGTCACTACTTTCAGCTCCGCCGTACGCTGCTCCCCGTTGACGAAAAACTGAACATAGTGACGGAATTCTGTTGCCTTCCTCAGCGCCTCACGAACCTGCCCCAGTGTCTCTCCCGGAACCATCTCCCCAAGATTCTGCTCCACGCCATTATTAACAGGCTTCCCGAACAGATCATCAAAGGCCAGATTTGCGGCAATAATCCGGTCGCGGTCATCTGTAATGCAAGTAGCAAGCGGATTATCCCGCATAACCTGCCCAAGCCACTGCCGTTCGTCTTTCTCTGCCCTGTAATCACCGAGGAGCTCAGAAAAATCCTGGAAAACAATCGCCAGGTGGGCAACACGACCACTCGTACTACTCATCACAGGCGTGATGCTGAAATGACAGGCCAGCACCTGACCCTCTGCCTGTATCTCCAGCCAACCGGACTCCCCCTCCCTGGAGTCGATAACGCGCGCAATGCGATCTTCCATGGATCCATTGAGTCGGATCAGGGCAGGGCCAAGCGGATGCCCCTCCAGATTCCCCGTCCCCAGAGTCTGTTCCGCCACCTCATTGGCATAGGCGACCCTGTGATCCGCGCTTGTCTCGACAATCAGAACGCCCTCGTCAAGCGCATCAGCGGTCCGCCGAACAAGATCGGCTTTTTCTGTGCGCCGACGCAGATCAGCAATGTCGCGGATGACACATACCTGGCCTTTCGGATTGAGACCGGTCTCATCGAGCGGCGCACAGGCAATGGATACATCAATCAACTGACCGCGGCGAGTCAGGCGCCGGGCCTCGTGCTCAACCCAGGCACCCTTGTCCGCGGAATCGGGAACGCCTGCAAAGGTATCCACGGCCTCGCCCTCAAGCCAGGGCGGCACAAGCCTGGAAACGGACCGTTCAACGAGATCATCCGGCTCATATTCAAAAAGCCAGTGAGCCTGGAGGTTAGCGTACTGGATGATCCCATGCGCGTCGT
This sequence comes from uncultured Halovibrio sp., assembly GCF_913056445.1. Taxonomy (NCBI): domain Bacteria; kingdom Pseudomonadati; phylum Pseudomonadota; class Gammaproteobacteria; order Oceanospirillales; family Halomonadaceae; genus Halovibrio; species uncultured Halovibrio sp. Next base: position 285 of record NZ_CAJXMA010000064.1, on the reverse strand, counting down.
AGACGATGACCGCATCCGCCATCCGGTCAGGGAGTCGCTCAAGCACAGCCACATCAGTCTCCGCTGCCACACCAAGCTCCCGGGTCCGCTGCTCTGGCGGATGCTCGGCAGCCTCTGCAGCGGTTTTACGGTTGTCACTGTCTGACACAAATCGCTTGCGGGCACGAGCCACGGGCTCCCTTCTGAAGACCAGAGCCAGAAGCGTCACGGCTACTGCAGCAAGCGTTACGCCGAGCCAGAGCGACCAGGCCTGCCCAAGGAAAGCCTGCGGATCCGCCTTAAGCT
>NZ_CAJXMA010000063.1:0-16293 GCF_913056445.1 uncultured Halovibrio sp. | reverse complement strand
CCGACATAGTCGGTCAGCCCGCGCGGTCGCATACGCGCCGCCAGGGGCTGATGCCGCCCGTTGTCAGTGCCGAACAGCCCCTCCTGCATCAGCGGGCCCCATTGCCTCCGCTGCGGATCACATCCACGTCGTCAGGCGCGTCCAGCTCGAAACGCTCATCGGGAATGGATTCATTGAGAACCACATTGCGGAACTGCAGGTCGCTGCGCTGGTCGAGGGAGTCATGCAGCTCCATGCCCTGCAACACACCCTCGCTGTCGAACCGCATACTCAGTTCCAGGAAGAGCGTGTCCTTATCCAGCGGTTCCAGAATGAACCGCTCGCCCTTTCTGGTTGTCTCGCGCCGGATCCGGAAGGTTTCCGACAGGTTGCTCACCTCACCGGAGAGAAGCAGGGCCGGTGTTGAGGCAATGCGTTCTTCAAGGGGATAGATGGTTACCTGGCGCAGATCCGGGTCATAGACACGCACCTTCTCCCCGGAAGTCACAATCTTCTGTTCCATGGGCGGAGCGGTATGCCAGAAGAAATCGCCGCCGCGCCGGGCGCTCAGCTCACCCGTGGTCTTCTGAAGCCGTTCGCCGTCAGGGCTCTGCACCGTCTGCTCAAAATCCGCCCGATAGCTCCTGTAATCCGAAAGGCGTTTACTGAGCAGCTCTGCGGCATCCTCTGTATCAGCCGATTGACCAAAAGCCGGAAGGGCTGCCAGGCAGAGCATGATCAGTGTGATCGGGGTCCATCTTGTCATCATCTAGTCTCTCGGTGGCGGGGCGGCGAGCACCTCGCGGGAACCATTCTGTCCGGCGGCGCTGACGACGCCCGCCGACTCCATGGCCTCCACCAGGTTGGCCGCCCGGTTGTATCCAATCTTGAATTTGCGCTGTACGGAGGAGATCGATACCCGGCCACTCTCGGTGACGAAGGCTACAGCCTCGTCAAAGAGGGCGTCCTGCTCGCTGTCCTCACCCCCCATGGCAGAGATTCCCGGAACACTGTCACTGTCTCCGCCGCTGAGCACGTCTTCCACGTAATCCGGCTCGCCGCGCTGCTTCCAGGCTTCGACAATCCGGTGAACCTCATCATCATCCACAAAAGCCCCGTGTACCCGCTCGGGATTGCTGGAACCCGGAGGCAGGTAAAGCATGTCGCCATTACCCAGAAGCTGCTCGGCACCGCCCTGGTCCAACACCGTGCGTGAGTCCACCTTGGACTGAACGGAGAACGATGCCCTTGTGGGAATGTTCGCCTTGATCAGGCCAGTGATCACATCCACCGAGGGCCGCTGGGTCGCCAGGATCAGGTGGATGCCGGCCGCCCGCGCCTTCTGGGCGATGCGGGCAATAAGCTCTTCCACCTTCTTGCCCACGATCATCATCATGTCCGCGAACTCATCCACAACCACAACGATGTACGGCAACGGCTCGAGTTCCGGGCGTGCGTCCTCGCTGGGGTCCAGCGCGTTCTGCGGGTTCCAGAGCGGGTCCTTTATGGGTTCGCCGCGCTCCCGGGCGTCCCGCACCTTCCGGTTATACCCTTCCAGGTTGCGCACCCCCTGGGACGACATCAGCTGGTACCGCCGCTCCATCTCCGCAACGCACCAGCGCAGCGCATTTGCTGCTTCCTTCATGTCAGTGACGACCGGCGCCAGCAGGTGTGGGATGCCCTCGTAGATCGACAGCTCCAGCATCTTGGGGTCGATCATGATCATGCGCACTTCCTCGGGCGTGGCCTTGAGGAGCATGCTCAGGATCATGGCGTTCACGCCCACGGACTTCCCCGACCCCGTGGTGCCGGCCACCAGCAGGTGTGGCATCTTGCCCAGGTCAGCCACCACGGGCTCACCACCAATGTCGTTGCCCAGCGCCAGAGTGAGAGCGGAACCGGATTTTGAATAGCTGGCCGAGGACAGGATCTCGGACAGCTTCACCATCTCCCGCTCCTCGTTCGGGATCTCGATGCCCACCACAGACTTCCCCGGGATCACTTCCACCACACGGACGCTGTAAACCGCCAGGGCCCGCGCCAGATCCTTCGCCAGATTGGAGATCCGGCTGACCTTCACGCCAGCCGCCGGCTTGATCTCGAAGCGGGTGATCACCGGTCCGGGATTGACCTCGACCACTTCCACGGCCACCCCGAAGTCCGCCAGCTTTTCCTCCAGCAGGCGCGACATGTACTGCAGCGAATCCGCTGAATAGCCCTGTTTCTTATGGGGCCCAGGTTCGTCCAGAAGGCTGACTGGGGGCACGGGACTTTGCCCTTTATCAACCACCTTGCCATTACCCCGGCGACCCCGTTTTCCTTTGTCTTTCTTCTGCTCGGACTCTGGCTGCGCCTTGCCTGCCCCCTGGCCCTGGAAGCGTGTGATCGTCACCGCCTGCTGATCGGCTTCCCCGTCGGGTGCCTCGGGTGCCTCATCAACGGTATCCACCACCAGCGGCAGCGACGGCTGCTCCGATTCCACCTCGTCACTCATTACGGGTTCACGCCGCTGCGGTTCCGGCTTTCCGCATACGGCCCGGTCACGCCTGAACCGCTGCCCCAGACGCTTCAGAAGGCCCGGCGACGGTTCGTCCACGCGCCGGTTCACGATGGGCGGCTCGGTTTTCTTCGGGGCATCCAGGCGGGCCTGGCGCACTTCGCCCGCTTTCCGGCGCATCCGGCCCAGCCCCCCGCTAACGGCACGGCCGCTCCAGGTCACGCCGCGCCCGAGCATCACAGCACCATGCCCGATACGGTCTATCATGGCGATCCAGGACAGGCCTGTTACCAGCGTCAGCCCGAAAAGCGCTATCGCCCCCAGGATCAGTGTGGTCGCCGGCCTGTTGAGCATGGTGACCAGGGTCATGGCCATCTCGCTGCCAAGCACTCCACCGGAGTCCGGGCCCAACCCAAAGAACGAATACAGCCCGAAAAGGCCGCAGCTGGCGGAAATGAAGAGCACAAAACCACCGGTGCGCAGGAAGAACAACGGCCAGTGGAAATCCGGATAGGTGCCACGATTGCGGTAGAGAACAATGGCGCACCAGCCGGCCAGCATTGGGAAGAGCCAGGCGAGTTCCCCAAAGAAGGTCATCAGCAGGCTTGAGAGCCAGGCGCCACTGCGGCCGGCATAGTTGGTGGCGTCCAGTTCATGCCCGATACTGGCCCAGCCGGGATCGGATGGATTGTGGGAGACCAGCGCCATCACCAGATAGACGCACAGCACAATCAGGGCAATCAGCGCGCCTTCACGCCCTCCCTGGGCCAACAGCTCACGGAAGCGGGTCTGGCCGCGATGGCCTGTCTCCTGCTGCGCCTGTCCGGATTTACCCTGTGCCATAGCGTCCACTTGATCCTTTGCCCCAAGTTAAACATGTAATGGCCTGATTCGCCAGAACATGTCCAAGCGGCAACCATTCGTTCAGCCGCCGGAAAGCGCCCGCTCGAGATCCTCGATCAGGTCCTCGACCGATTCCAGGCCAACGGACAGCCGCACAAGGTTTTCCGTGATACCTCCCCGCTCCTTTTCCTCATCAGACAGCCGTCCATGGGTGGTGGTTGCCGGATGGGTAACCGTGCTCTTGGCATCCCCCAGGTTGGCGGTGATCGAGAACAGGTTGAGGCGGTCAATCAGATGCCACGCCTGCTCACGGCCACCTCTGACCCGGAAGGACACCACGCCGCTGCCGCCACTCTGCTGGTGGCGTGCCAGCTCGTTCTGCGGGTGATCCGGCAGGCCGGCATAGAGAACGGTCTCGATGCCCGGCTGTTCACGCAGCCACTGGGCCACTTTCAGGGCATTGTCAGAATGGGCCTTCATCCGCAGCGACAGGGTTTCCAGCCCCTTGAGGAACACCCAGGCATTGAACGGACTCATGGTCGGGCCAGCCGACCGGATCACACCATGGACCTCTTCCATCAGCTGATTGCTTCCGACCACGGCTCCACCCACGCAACGGCCCTGACCATCCAGGTACTTGGTGGCTGAATGGATGACAATATCCGCCCCATGGCGGAACGGCTGCTGCAGAACGGGCGTGCACAGGCAGTTGTCCACCACCAGCAGCGCCTCGTTGCTGTGCGCCAGGGTCGCCAGGGCCTCCATGTCGGCGATTTCCCCCAGGGGGTTGGAAGGGGTCTCGAGAAAGAGCATCCGGGTCTCGGGCCGGATCGCCGCTTCCCACTCCGCCTGGCTGGTCAGGTCCACGAAGGTGGTCTCGATACCGAAACGGGCCATGTACTTCTGCAGCAGAACCGTAGTGGTGCCAAAGACGCCGCGGGAGCACACGATGTGATCCCCCTGCTGGAGCAGGCCCATGAACGTCGCGAGTATCGCGGACATACCCGAGGCTGTGGCTACCCCGCGTTCACCGCCTTCCAGAGCGGCAATGCGGTCCTCAAAGGTGGCGACCGTGGGATTGGTGAACCGGGAATAGATATTGCCCGGCTCATCCCCGGCAAAACGTGCCGCTGCCTGGGCCGCGCTGTTGTAGACAAAGCTGGACGTCGGATACAGGGCTTCGCTGTGCTCAAGTTCCGGCGTCCGCCGCTGACCCGCGCGCACGGCCCGGGTTTCGACCCGTGTGCCGGTCAGATCGGCATGCGGCACCTGCTTGCTGGAATCACTCATGGGTCTACTCGTCGTTATGGATATCGATAACGTCGCTGTCCGCCGTCAGCTCCTTGTTGCGTTCGTTCTTCTTCGCTTCCGAACGCTCTTCTTCCAGGCGCGTCAGGTATTCCTCGGTCACATCCCCGGTGGGGTAATGGCCATTGAACACCGAACAGTCAAACTCGCTGATGGCCTCGTTGCCTTCCCGGGCACACGCCACCAGATCGTCCAGATCCTGGTAGATGAGCCAGTCCGCTCCGATCAGCTCCTCGACCTCTTTTTCGGTCCGGCCATGTGCGATCAGCTCCTTCGCGGCCGGCATGTCGATGCCGTACACATTGGGGTAGCGAACCGGCGGCGCCGCGGAGGCGAAATAGACTTTCCTTGCCCCGGCATCCCGTACCATCTGCACGATTTCCTGGCAGGTTGTGCCGCGCACGATCGAGTCGTCCACCAGCAGCACGTTCTTGCCCTGGAATTCCAGCTCGATGGGGTTGAGCTTCTGGCGTACCGAGCGCTTGCGCATGGTCTGCCCGGGCATGATGAAGGTCCGCCCGATGTAGCGGTTCTTGATCAGCCCCTCCCGGAACTTGACCCCCAGGTCGTAGGCCAGCGGCAACGCTGAGGTGCGGCTGGTGTCGGGGATGGGGATCACCACATCAATGTCATGGTCGGGCATATCGCGCTTGATCTTGCCGGCAAGGGCCTCGCCCATGCGCAGCCGGGACTTGTACACGGAGATGTTGTCGATGATGGAGTCGGGGCGCGCGAAATACACATGCTCGAAGATGCAGGGGTTGAGCTTGGGGGATTCCGCGCACTGCTGGGTGTAGAGACTGCCATCCGTCTCGATGTAGACCGCTTCGCCCGGAGCGATATCCCGGATCAGCTCAAAACCCTGGGAGGCCAGCGCCACGCTTTCAGAGGCGATCATGTATTCCCTGCCTTCGGGCGTCTCGCGTACGCCGAAACAGGCCGGCCGGATGCCATTCGGGTCACGGAATCCCACAATCCCGTAGCCGGTAATCATGGCAATGGCGGCATAGGCGCCCCTGGACCGCCGGTGAACGGTGCGCACCGCGTCAAACACGTCCTCACTGGTCGGATTCAGCTTGCCCTTTTTCTGGAGCTCATGGGCAAAGACGTTGAGCAGAACCTCGGAGTCCGAGTTGGTGTTGATATGCCGCAGGTCGGAGCGGAATACGTCGTTCGCCAGCTCCTCGGTATTGGTCAGGTTGCCGTTGTGCGCGAGGGTTATGCCATAGGGACTGTTGACGTAGAACGGCTGCGCTTCGGCGGAGCTGGAGGTGCCCGCCGTGGGGTAGCGCACATGGCCGATGCCCACATTGCCCACCAGTCGGCGCATATGCCGCGTCCGGAAGACATCCTTGACCAGGCCGTTGTCCTTGCGCAGAAAAAAGCGCTCATTCTCGAAGGTCACGATTCCGGCGGCATCCTGGCCCCGGTGCTGAAGTACAGTCAGTGCATCATAGAGTGACTGGTTGACGTTGGTCGTGCCAACGATGCCAACGATTCCACACATCGGATTGGGTTACTCCGCGGTTGCTGGGGATTGGGATCGGTCTTCCTGCATTTCGATAAGGCGCTTTGCGCCTTCCTGCATGGCCTCTCCGGAGGCGGCACTGGTAGCTTCTGCATCCGGCAGAAGCGCATCGATCTCGTCACCAAGCACATCCCGCGTCCAGGCCTCGACCTTTGCGAGTTCCTGGACGGTGGCCGACTCGCGCCACCAGGTGTCACCAGTGACCGGTGTCATCCGCAGCAGCGCCAGCGCAACCAGCACCACCACCAGACCGCGCGCCAGCCCGAAGAACATGCCCAGGGTTCTGTCGGTGGCACTGAGACCGGTTGCTTCCACCAGACGGCCCAGTGCGTTGTTAACCACAGCACCGACGACCAGTGTGCCCACGAACAGTATGCCGAAAGCCGCGATGAGACGAACCGTGGGATTGCCGACGGTATCCGCCAGCAGCATCTGCATGTTGGGGTGAAAGGTGCGGGCGATCACAAAGGCGCCCACCCAGATCACAAGCGACATGGCTTCCCTGACGAAGCCCCGTTTCAGGCTGATCAGGGTTGAAATGGCGACAATGGCAATAATGACCCAGTCAATCCAGATCAGCGCATCCATCCGGAGGCCCCAGTGCTTTCAGGAAGCGGGCATTCTAGCAGGAATCGGGAAGCCGCCAAACCGGCGTTACTCTTCTCCTTCAACCACCATTGCTTCCAGATTGAACTCGCTCTCGAGCTGCTCCATTGCGGACACTGCTTTCTGTTCATCCACAAAGGGCCCCGCGAATACGCGCGTAAAGGTGCCTTTGTCGTTTTCCACCGTTTCGCTGTGCGCGTCCATCCCCTGATCCCGTACGCTATCACGCAGTTTCAGGGCATTGTCGCGGTTGCTGAAGCTGCCGAGGCGTACCAGCCATGCCCCCCTGAGCGCTCCGCTCTCTTCCTGCTCAACCTCGGGAGTGGGCTCAGCCTCGGAAACAGGGTCGGGCTCCGGCTCATCCCTGGTTGCCGTTATCTTCTCATCACGCGCCCCGTCACGCTCGACCTCGCCTTCATCGGCTGTCGGGATCTCAGGCGCCTCTTCGGATTCCGGCATTTCCGGTTCCCGGGGCTGCTCAACCTCAACCGGTTCCATTTCAGGTTCCGGCGGAACCTCCAGAGTCTGTTCCCGGCGAGCCTGATGCGGTTCGTCGAAAAGCATCGGCAGGAAGATCACAGCCAGACTGACAATGATCAGTGCCCCGATAATCCGCTGTTTGAATCCGTCCAAATCCCTGCGCCTCGGTTGTCTTTGGTTCTGCGCGAGTGTAACCGCTTTGATGAGCCCGGGGCCAGTTACGACCCCAGCAAGGCCAGTGCTTCCGAGACCGTCAGGAAGGATCCGAACACCAGAACGCATCCCTCCTTTCCGGCCGCCTCCCGGGCCGAAGCCAGGGCTTCCCGGACCGACGGGAATGTCCGGATCCGGTCATCCGGTATGACTCCGGAAATCCGGTCACTGACCTGCTCCGCGGTCAGCCCGCGCGGTCCCGGAAGCGGGGCCAGGTGCCAACCGTCAATCACGCCGGCAAGGGTACCCGAAACGCCCTCAATGTCCTTGTCGCCCATTGCGCCATAGACGGCCTGCACCGGTTTCTCCGGAATATCGCTCAGGCGCTGGGCCAGCCAGCGTGCCGCCTGGGGATTGTGCCCGACGTCCAGGATCACCGGCGGCGCACCTTCCAGCCTCTGGAATCGCCCGGGCGGTGCGGGAGCTTCGCGGAGGGTTGCCAACAAGCCGGAATCCGCCTCGAATCCGAGAATGCCATAGGCCTCCAGAGCCGTCTGCTGGGAGGCCGAGAGCCCTCCCTCGCCATCCTCGCCACCGAAATCCCGACCGCGTATGCGCAGCGGGATCCCCTGGGCGGCCGCCTGATCCGTCACGGAGGAAGGCGGATCCGGATCACCGAACAGCGCTGGCCGCCCCGCCCGCAGGATACCGGCTTTTTCATAGCCGATCTGTTCCCGGTCATTACCCAGCCACTGGGTATGATCCAGGTCCACGCCCGTAATGATGGACAGTACGGGGTCCGCCACATTCACCGCGTCCAGGCGTCCGCCCAGGCCCACCTCCAGGAGCGGATACGCCACTCCCGCCTCCCGGAAGAGCCAGAACGCAGCCAGGGTCGTGAACTCGAAATAGGTCAGTGGCACATTGCGGCGCGCCCGCTCCACGGCCGCCATGGCCCTGCAGATGGCCTCATCCGTGGCTTCCTCACCGTCGATGCGGATGCGCTCGTTGAAGCAACGGATATGGGGTGAAGTGTAAGCGCCGGTGCTGTACCCCCCGGCGCGGAGCAGGGATTCCAGGGCTGCAAGGGTGCTGCCCTTGCCATTGGTGCCCCCGATGATCACCACCTGACCGGGCAGGCCTTCCGGCATGAGACGCCGGTAGACGATCATTACCCGGTCAAGGCCAAGCTCCATCTCGCTGGCATGCAATGATTCGAGGTACGCCAGCCAGTCATCCAGGCTGGCATCACTCCGCGGCATTGGCGTCCCCGCTGCCCTCCTCTTCGGGCAGCTGCTCAGCAAGCGGCTCGTGTTCATCCTCCGGCGGCTGCTCGCGACGCTGCAGCTTGGCCAGAACATGGGCGATGCGATCACGCATATCGTGCCGGGAAACGATCATGTCGATCGCCCCGTGCTCGATCAGAAACTCACTGCGCTGGAAGCCTTCGGGGAGCTTCTCCCGAACCGTCTGTTCAATCACCCGCGGCCCCGCAAAGCCCACCAGGGCATAGGGTTCGGCGATGTTGAGATCCCCCAGCATCCCGAGGCTCGCGGAAACGCCGCCAAAGACCGGGTCGGTCAGTACCGAGATGAAGGGGATACCCTTCTCGCGCATGCGCTGCAGCGCTGCCGCGGTCTTGGCCATCTGCATCAGGGACAGGATCGCCTCCTGCATGCGCGCCCCACCACTGGCCGCGAAGCACACCAGGGGCACGTTCTCCTCAATACAGAAGTTCACCGCGCGGACGAATTTCTCGCCCACCACCTGCCCCATGGAGCCACCCAGAAACTGGAATTCGAAGGCTACAGCCACCACCGGCACGTCCTGAACGGTGCCAGCCATGGCCACCAGGGCATCCTTTTCGCCAGTACTCTTCTGAGCTTGGCTCAGACGATCCTTGTAGCGCTTGGTGTCCTTGAACTTGAGGCGATCCACCGGTTCAAGATCCGCCGCGAGCTCCCGGCTGTCCGTGCCGTCAAAAAAGATCTCGAGACGGCGACGGGCATTGATCCGGATGTGGTGCTCGCACTTCGGGCAGACGTTAAGGTTGCGATCCAGTTCCGGGCGGTACAGAAACCCGTTGCACTTGGGGCACTTCTTCCAGAGCCCTTCGGGAACCGTGGAACGCTGTTGTGCGTCCGAACGGATCATCCCGGGCATGATCTTATCGAGCCAGCTGCTCATGAACTGTCCTCCGGCTCAGGGTGTATCAAGGCTGTCCCGCAGGGGCTTCACCAGGGATTTCAACGCCTGGTGCAGTGAATCACCGCCCTCGGGATGCCGGCCAATGCAGTCAACAATAACACTACCCACGATAATAGCATCCGAAACCCGTCCTATGGCGCCCGCTGTTTCCGCATCCCGGATTCCGAAACCGACGCCCACTGGCAGCTCCGTGAGTTCCCGGATGTGGGCAACCCGCTCCTCCACTGCCCCGGCATCAATACTGGCTGAGCCGGTTACGCCCTTGAGCGAGACGTAATAGACGTAGCCGCTGCTGTGTTCCCCCATGCGCCGGATGCGTTCATCCGAAGTAGTGGGCGAGATCAGGAAGATCAGATCCAGACCCTGGGCACGGAACCACGGCACAACCTCCCCTGCCTCTTCGGGCGGCAGGTCCACCATCAGGACACCATCCACACCGGCCTGTGCGGCGCTTTCCGCAAACGCCTCGTAACCCATGGCTTCCACCGGATTCAGGTAGCCCATGAGCACCACGGGGGTTTCCGTATCCGTCTCGCGGAACCGGCGCACGACCTCCAGCACATCACGGCTGGTACAGCCGTTTGCCAGGGCCCGTTCACAGGCCCGCTGGATGACCGGGCCGTCCGCCATGGGATCGGAGAACGGCACCCCGAGTTCGATGAGATCCGCACCGGATGCCACCAGGCTGTGCATGATGCGGAGGGTTTCACCAGTATTCGGATCCCCGGCAGTGATATAGGGAATCAAGCCCTTGCGGCCCTGCTCTCCTAGGGCCGTGAGTCTCTGTTCGATTCGGCTCATGGGTCAGCGCCCCTCCACTTCGATGTTGTCCATGCGGGCGACGGTATCCATATCCTTGTCGCCACGACCCGAAAGGTTGATGACAATGGACTGGTCCGGGCGCATCTGGGGCGCCAGCTTGATAGCCCAGGCAATGGCATGAGCGGTTTCGAGCGCGGGCATGATGCCCTCCACCGCCGTCAATCGCCGGAACCCATCCATCGCTTCGTCATCCGTCACCGATACATAGTTCACACGCCCGATGTCCTTGAGCCAGGAGTGTTCGGGCCCTACGCCAGGATAGTCCAGCCCCGCGGACACAGAATGGGTTCCGGAGATCTGGCCATACTCGTCTTCCATCAGGTAGGTCCGGTTACCATGCAGCACTCCGGGCCTGCCAGCGCTAAGCGGCGCCGCATGCTGACCGGATTCGATGCCGTACCCGCCGGCTTCCACCCCGTACATGGCCACTGATTCGTCACCCAGGAAAGGATGGAAGAGACCGATCGCATTCGAGCCGCCGCCGACACAGGCCACCAGCGCGTCCGGCAGTGCCCCGTTCTTTTCCAGGCATTGCTGTCGGGTTTCACGGCCGATCACTGACTGGAAATCACGCACCATCATCGGATAGGGATGCGGGCCCGCCACCGTGCCGATGATGTAGAAGGTGTCATCGACATTGGTGACCCAGTCCCGGAGTGCCTCGTTCATGGCATCCTTTAGAGTCCTTGTGCCGCCTTCGACCGCTTCAACCTCGGCCCCGAGAAGCTTCATGCGGTAGACGTTGACAGCCTGCCGGCGCACATCCTCGGCGCCCATATAGATCTTGCATTTGAGACCAAGCCTTGCTGCCACTGTTGCCGTGGCAACACCGTGCTGACCCGCGCCCGTTTCCGCGATCACGCGCGGTTTCCCCAGGAACTTCGCCAGCAGTGCCTGCCCAATGGTGTTATTCACCTTGTGCGCACCGGTATGACAGAGGTCCTCGCGCTTGAGCCATATGGAAGCACCGCCCAGCTCACTGCTCAGTCGATCCGCGTGGTACAGGGGGGTGGGTCTTCCCACATAATCCGCCAGATCACTGTTGAACCGGGCGAGGAAATCGGGGTCCTCACGCAGCCGCCGGTATTCGCTTTCCAGATGTTCCAGTGAGTCGATCAGGGTCTCGGAGACAAAGCGGCCCCCGTAGGCGCCGAAATGGCCCCGCGCGTCCGGACTATCCTTGATCTGTTGTTCAGTCAGTTTCATGGGTCAGGGTAACCTCCCGGACGAATTCATTGATGCGCTGGGAACTCTTGATACCCGGCGCCGACTCGACACCGCCGCTGACATCCACAGCCCAAGGGCGGACACGGCGCACCGCCTCACCCACATTATCCGGCGTCAGACCACCGGCCAGAATCAGGGGCAGTTTCCGTGTCTCCGGCAGCCAGTCCCAGTTGAAGGTTTTGCCGGTACCGCCGTAGCGGTCCTCACTGTAAGCGTCGGCAAGCAGGCCGAACGCTCTATCATAGGTACTCTCGGCTGCGGCAACCACCCGGGAATCCCGAACCCTGACCGCGCGGATCCATGGGTGCCCGAACCCCGAGCAGAATTCGGCTGATTCATCCCCGTGGAACTGCAGCAGATCCAGCGGCACTTTTGACAGCGCCTCCCGGACCAGCGACTCAGAGGCATTCACAAAAAGCCCCACTGTGGTCACGAACGGGGGCAGTGCCGCGCGGATCCGTTGAGCCTGTTCCAAGGTGACATGACGCGGACTCCCAGGGTGGAAGACCAGCCCGATGGCATCCACGCCGGCCTGCGACGCCGCTACGGCGTCCTCTTCGCGGGCGATGCCGCAGATCTTGATTCGGGTGCGTGGCAAGACCACCTCCTGCGCCAAAACGCACAGGATAGCGCCCGCGGCCCCACAGACCAAGTCTCAGAGATTCCCGGAAAGCCACCAAGGGCCCAGTCTGGGCCGGGGCACCCCACACTGCTCCGGATAGCCGATATCCACCAGGTAGAGCCCCTGTGGCGGTGCAGTGATACCCGCACGGCGACGATCCCGCTGGCACAGAAGCTCAGCGACCCACTCCGGGTGGCGTTCCCCGTGACCCACAGCCATCAGGGTCCCGGCGATATTGCGCACCATGTGATGAAGAAAGGCATTGGCCGCAATATCCAGCACCAGAAAGGGCCCTTCCCGGTAAACCGTGGCCGCTTCAATACAGCGCCAGGGGCTGTTGGCCTGACAGCCGGCTGCGCGGAAGGCCGAAAAATCCTGTTCACCGGGAAGGTGCTGTGCGGCCTGATGCATGGCATCCGCGTCGAGTGGCGTATGGGTCCACGCCACGCGCCCGCGCAGCAGTGCCGGAGGTGTTGGCGTGTCCAGCATCACGTACCGGTAACGGCGGGAGTGGGCAGTAAAGCGTGCACTGAAATCCGATGCCACATTGCCAGCCCAGTGAACGCGGATGTCGGCCGGCAGAGCACTGTTGATGCCCAGAACCCACGAGCGGATGGCGCGCGAGGCCCCCGTATCAAAGTGCACAAGCTGGTAGCAGGCGTGAACGCCTGAATCCGTACGCCCGGCACAGACTGGCTCTACAGGCTCATTCGCCACTCTGGAGACAGCTGCCGCCAGAGTGCCCCCAATGGTCCGGATACTGCTTTTCTGGTCCTGCCAACCATGGAAGCCACCGCCATCGTATTCGACAACCAGGCCAATACGCCCGGGGCCAGCCGCGATCGCAGTCGTCAGCTCAACGGGGTCCTGCAGCACGGCAGATCAGAGTTCGCTGAGAAGCCGCTGGGCTTCCTGCTGCTGTTCTTCACTGCCTTCACGAGCCACCTCTTCCAGAATGTCCCGTGCGCCGTCCGCATCGCCCATCTCAACATAGGCCCGGGCCAGATCCAGTTTGGTGCCCGCTTCATCCGTGCCCTCAAGGAAGTCGAACTCATCATCACTGTCTTCCGATCCAGTGGACGTGTCGCCTGACTCCATATCGCCCGTCTCTTCCTGGTGTCCCTGGGAGGCCTGTGATTGCTCACCCTCAAGAGCAGCCAGCTCCTCGTCGGAGAGCGCGCTCTCGGCCCCGAGATCCTCCATCTCAGAGTCCATAAGACTCTCTTCCAGCTGATCGGCGGGGGCTTCGTCCTCACCGCCGGAAGCGTCACTGGTTTCCCCGGGCGCTTCGGGTTCTTCGCCAACGCCCTCCTGAGCCACCTCTTCAGCAAGCTCAAGATCCTCGTCCGAGACATCCAGACTCAGGTCATCCAGCTCATCATCACTTTCCGGTGCGGCGGTTTCCCCGGCCGGGGGAGCTGTTTCCCCGGACTCTCCAGCTTCAGCCTCACCATCGGTCACCCGATCAAGTTCCGCATCCAGCTCTTCGAGGAAGGAGTCATCAAAATCCGTGCCGGATGGCGCCTCGGAAGCGGTTTCTGTCGGTTCCTCCCCGGTGTCCAGATCAACATCCAGATCGTCCAGGCTCAGGTCCGTATGCGCATCACTCGCCTGTTCAGTGTTATCACCGGTTTCAGACACGGGTTGCTCAGCGGCTTCAGCTTCCGCATCCAGCTCAGGCACGGACTCTTCTTCCGTCTCTCCCGGCTCCTCCAGCTCCAGATCATCCATGGAGAACCCGAGATCGGCCACATCCTCTTCTGACTCTGAGGCACCCACAGTGTCTTCGCTGGCGCCTGTCGTTTCGGATGCAGCCGGGGTTTCTTCCTCGCCAAGATCGAAGTCGAGACTGAACTCCTCGGACTGCAGCTCCTGATCCCCGCCCTTTTCGGCATGGCTGGTATCGCTGCTTTCCGAGCCGCTGGATTCATCCAGCAGCTCGTCAACGTCCTCGAGGGCGCTGAAGTCAAAACCCTCGTCCTCAAGCGACGCATCATCCTCAAGGGATTGCCCGCCAGTCTCCGCTTCGGAGCCCGTGCCCGTCTTCAGCTGTTCGGTCAGGTCCTCAATGCTGAGGTCCTCGTCAGCGGCCTCCATACGGCTGCGAAGCGCATCCGCCTGCTCGATGGCTTCATCGTCATTGAAGGCCCCGAGCTCGCGATACTGCTTTTCGAAATTCTCTGACTCACCGGCATCGGCATAGACCTCGAGCAGCTTCAGCCGCAGGTCCACGCGGCTGGGTTCCGATGAAATGGCCCCTTCAAGATGCCGGGCAGCCTGCCCGAGACGACCATAGGCCAGGTAGACATCCGCCTCAGCCAGCGCATCCTCGCTGCCCTCGCTGCGCGGTGCCGCCTCTTCACCGGTAGCCTCCGTGGCCGTTTCATCTCCGGCCGCGTCCAGATCCAGTGGGTCCTCAGCCTCAACCGGTTCCTCCGGGTTTTCGGAGACATCCTTCAGCTGGTCGTAGAAAGCCTGTTCCCGCGCCGCATTGCGCCGTGCCAGGCCCCAGAGCAGCGCCAGCAACGCAATGCCCAGTACACCCGCACCGATCTGGTAACGGGGATCATTGATCACGCGCTGAACAACATCACCGGCACTCTTTGGAGCACCCTGACTCTTGGTCTGTTCCGGATCAGGCTGCGCCGAAGCGTCGCCATCATCCGGCTCACCGCCGGAGCTCGCCACTGCGGCCGGGTCAGACTCATCGTCATCGGCGCCCGCTTCCCCGGAACCTGACTCAGCCGTGTCCGATTCGGCCATGGACTCCTCGACAGATTCCTCAGAAGCGACCGAATCCTCGCCCGAATCCCCTTCCGTGGTCTCTCCACCGGAGGCCTGACCGCTTCCGGTCCCGGTTGCATCATCCGCCGCGGTTTCATCACCGTCGGTACCGCCGGTACCTTCCGACTCCGTATCACCAGACGCCTGACCACTCTCGCGTGCCTCGGCAAGCCGCTGTTCCATCTCCGCAAGCTGATCGTCCTTCAACTCGATCAACTGGCTCATGGTATCCAGCTGTTCCTCGAGATCCTTCAGGCGATCCGACAGCTCCTCGCGATCCCTTTCCGCCCGCTCCAGTTCTTCCAGAGCAGCAGCAAGGCGTTCATCACCCTCACCGTCGCCCATGCCGGCCATGGTGCCGTCACCAGCACTGTTCTCACCGTCCGCTACCAGGATCCGCAGTTCATCGCCGCTCTCACCGGATGACGACTGCTGCCCGGTTGCGCCCGCCTGTTGCTGGGATTGATCCGCTCCTCCAGCCTGCTCGGCTTCAGGCGCAGCCGCGGTTTCCGCCTGGCTCTGGCCAGCCTGCTGGTGCCGTTTGTTCTGGGCCATCACCTGCTGGATCGCCTCCTGCCTGGAGCGGGAGCGCATGGCTTCCTCAGAGGGGATGCGCAGGACGCGCCCCCGGCGCAGCTGGTTGATGTTGTTGTTGCTGAACGCATTGGGATTGGCTTCCTGGATCGCCAGCATCACCTGGTGGCGGCTCAGGTCGCTGGACGGGCTGACCTCCCCGGCAATCCCCCAGAGGGTGTCATTGGCACCAGTGGGTCCGTATTCGTCAGGGCTTCCGCCCGTAGCCGAAGTCGCGCTTTCCGGCTGCCGGCGCTCGCTCCGGGCCTCCGGAGCGGCCTGCTCACGTGTCCGGGTATCGCCGCCACCGGTTTCCGCACTCGGCCCAATCGCTTCCGGGCCGGGATCACGGGAGGGGGGATCCACCAGGAAGGAATATTCACGCAACAGCCGCCCATTTGGCCAGGCAAGCTCCACGAGAAAGTTCAGGAATGGCTCCCGGATGGGATCCTCAGAAGTAACGTTAATCCGGAACCCGCCATCGGATTCGATCACGTCAAAATCCAGATCATGGAGAACATCCATGCGACGAAGCCCGGCCCGCTCAAATGCGGACTCCGGTGCCAGCGATACCCGGATCTGGTCTGCGGACAGATCGCCCGGCTCACTCAGCTCGATCTCGGCCCGCAGCGGTTCATTCAGGTTCGTCAGTATTCGACCCTC
>NZ_CAJXMA010000062.1:0-16336 GCF_913056445.1 uncultured Halovibrio sp. | reverse complement strand
TTCAAAGGCGAGCCCCGCCGTTACGGCGGACAGACGCTGGCTATCGCGCCGCCTCCGCGGCCCCCCGATCTCGATCCCGCACCGGACGGCGCGCCGCTTGGTGAGCGCTGGAGCGCACGTTATCCCAATCCACCCGATGAGACGGAGCGCCTGCGGGCGCTGGAGGCGGCAGGCGGCGGCGACTTCCGAGAACGCATCGAACAGCTGATTGACCAGCTGCGTGACCAGGGGGCCGAGGTCCACGTGCTGTCCACCGTCCGCCGGCGCGAGCGGGGGTATCTGATGTATGGGGCCTTCACCCTGAGCCGGGCCAGCACCCGGGCGCAGGTGGAGCAACGGGTGGAGGAACTGGATCGGCTCAACCGGGAATGGGATCTGAACATCCCCATCCAGTGGCGGCATCCGGATGGCTGGCGGACCACCATTGAGGCCGCAAAAGAGATGGCTGAGGCCTATAACGTGGTCTACGCCACGCGCCACGGCGCGCGCCATTCCAACCATTACGGTGCCGGGGCCATTGACCTGTCGGTGACCCGCCTGCCACGAAACCTGCGGCTGCAGGCACCGGACGGTGCGGAGCGGACCTTCGATCTAAACGGGGCCAACGAGCCACGGGACCTCAACCTTACCCCGCGTCTCATCGAGTGGATCGAGGCGCACTACGGTGTCCGCAAACTCCGATCCGACTATCCCCACTGGGGGAACGCCAGCGGGGACTAGGATCACTGCCGTCGAAGCGTACCGAACTCAACGCTCGCTTGGCAGAACCGCCACATGCTGCCAGAACCCTTCAACGGCTTCTGCGATCCGATAGAACTGTGAGAGCCCGAGAGGCTTGGTGATGTAGCAGTTGGCATGCAGTTCGTAACTGGTGTTGATGTCTTTCTGGGCCTGGGAGGAGGTGAGCACAATCACCGGCAGTACCTTGAGCTCCGGATCGCTCTTGATGGCCTCCAGAACTTCGCGCCCGTCCATACGGGGCAGATTGAGGTCGAGCAGGACAAGATCCGGCCTCCCCGCCTCTCCATACTCGCCCTCCTGGCGCAGGAAACGCATGGCGTCCTCGCCATCCCTGACCGGGTGCAGACGGGTGCCGTTACCGGTCTCGGCGAAGCTTTCCAGGATCAGGTCCACATCCGCAGGGTTGTCCTCAACCAGCAGAATTTCGAGCGCCTCGGATTGTGGCTTCATGGGGATTCCCCTTTTCCGGTGCGCGGCGTCTTTGGAAGTGAGAAATGGAAGCGCGTACCCGTTCCGTGCTGGGACTCGAACCCGATCCTGCCACCATGGCGCTCCACAATGCGCTTGGCGACAGCCAGACCAATCCCCGTCCCGGGGTAACGGTCCCGTTCGTGCAGACGCTGGAATACCTGGAAGACCCGTTCCGCGTACTGAGGGTCGATGCCGATGCCATTGTCCTGAATATGGAAAAGCCATTCAGCCGCTTTTTCCTCACAGGAGACATGAACCCGGGCCGGCTCTTCCCCGTGGAATTTCAGGCCGTTGAAGATAAGGTTCTGGAACAGCTGGACCAGCATGGATTCGGAGGCCCTGACCGTGGGCAGTTCATCCCAGGTTATGCTCGCCCCGGGCTGTTCAGCCAGCGTGACACTGAGCAGGTTGAGCACGTGGTTGACCACGGCATTGACGTCCACCTGGGAAATCTCCAGCTCACCCCGCCCCACCCGTGAGTACAGCAGAAGGTCATCGATGAGCAGCTGCATCCGCTCCGCCCCTTCCACCACGTACTTCATGGCCTTGGCACTCTTTTCGTCCAGATCCTGCCCGAGGTGGCGTTCCATCAGCTCGGTGTAGCTGCGCACCATGCGCAACGGCTCCTGGAGGTCGTGGGAGGCAACATACGCGAACTGCTCCAGCTCGGCATTGGAACGCGCCAGCTCATCGGCCTGACGCGCCAGCGCCTCCTCGGCCTGCTTGCGGTAGGTGAGATCAATGATGGCGCTGAGCACATGGGTGCCATCCGGCATGTGGATGGGGGTGAGGCCCACTTCGATGGGAATTTCCTCACCGTCCCGGCCCATGCCGTAGAGATCACGGCCCTGCCCCATCATCCGGGGCTCGGGCGTGGCCAGGTAACTTTCCCGGTACTTATGGTGGGAGCCCCGAACGGAGGCGGGAACCAGCATCTCGACGGAATTGCCCAGGAGTTCCTCTCGCTCGTACCCGAACAGCCGTTCCGTGGCGCGATTGACCAGAACGATTTCCCCGGCGGGGTTCACCAGTACCAGGGCCGAGGGTGAGGCGTCGATGATGTCCCGGTACCGCTGGATTTCCGCCTCGAGCTCATTCATCGCCCTCCCTCCCGGCCGACCTCAGCCAGCTATGGAACTGGGAAAGCTCAACGGGCCTGCCGATATGGAACCCCTGCAGATAATCGCACCCGATACCGCGCAGGAACGCCTGCTGCTCATCATTTTCCACCCCTTCAGCGACCACTCGCAGGCCCAGCGCCCGGGACAGGCCCAGAAGGTTCTCGATGATGGCCTCAGTCTGGCGGTTGCTGCCGATCTCCATGACAAAGCTGCGATCAATCTTGAGTACGTCGACTGGCAGCTTGCGGAGATAGCTGAGTGAAGAGTAGCCGGTGCCGAAATCATCAATGGCAATGGAGACACCGAGCTCCCGCAGCCGCCGAAGGGTTTCACAGGTGCGCTCAAGATCCGCCATGATGGAGCTTTCCGTCAGCTCCACCTCGAAGTTCCCCGGAGGCAGTCCAGTGGACTCGAGGACACCGGCGATCTGGTCAAAGAGCCCCGGGTCGTACAGCTGGCGCATGGACACGTTGACCGCCATCCGCAGTGTAATCCCCAGCTCCCGCTCCGTTGCGACGGCCATTTGCGCCGCCTGCTTCATAACCCAGTAACCAACACGCTCGATGAGCCCCACATCCTCCATCACCGGGATGAAGTCCGCCGGGGACAGGACCGGGATGGTGTCGCCGGGCCAGCGCAGCAGGGCCTCGACGCCTACGGCCTGCCCATCCGACGCGCGTATCTGGGGCTGATAGGCCAGCCACAGGGTCTCGTCCGCAACGACCTGGCGCACGGCCTGCTCCCGCACAAGCCGGGTCTCCACATCACGCTGCAGCTGTTCCGAGAAAAACTGGTAGTGATTCTGCCCCCGCTCCTTGGCCTGATACATGGCGGTATCAGCCGCGGAGTACAGTTCCTGGGCGCAGCTACCGCAATGGGGATAAGTGGCGATACCGATACTCAGCCCAACCCCGACACTGCTTTCGCTCAACCTCACAGGTTCGCGAAACACCTCAATGAGTTTCTCGGCGACGTGGGCTGCATCATCAGGCTGTTCAACATCCGAAAGCACCAGCGCGAATTCATCGCCCCCCAGGCGCGCGATAAAGTCACTGCTTCGACTGTTCTGGCACAGGCGCTCCCCGACGAGTTGCAGCAGCTCGTCACCGGCACTGTGGCCCAGGGTGTCATTGATGTTCTTGAAGTGATCCAGATCGATGTAAAGCACGGCCACCATGCCGCCTTCACGGTCCACATGGGCAATCAGGCGGTCGGTGTGATCGAAGAAATGGTTCCGGCTGTTGAGCCCTGTCAGCTGGTCGAACTGCACCAGCTGTTTCAGTTTCCATTCGACCTTCTTGCGTTCGGTGATGTCGTGGTAGGCGACGAGTGTTGCCGGAGTCTCATTCCAGTCGAGCGTTGCCCGGCGCACCTCGGCCACACGCCCCCCAACCAGCTCCAGTTCTTCACCTTCCTCTCCCATGAGGTCCTGGCTCAGCTGGGTACCGATGTCCTCAGGCGCCCTCAGCCCAAGCATATGGCTGGCCGCCTGGTTGAGAAAGAGCAACTGAAGGTCCTCACCCATAACCACCATGCCGTCCGGATTCGTCTCCAGGATCCGCGCATACTGGGTCTGAAGGCGATGGCGCTCCATGGCGTGGCGGATGGCCTGGGAAAGAACCGCCGCACTGAGGTCCTGTTTGGCACAGAAATCCTGGGCATGCTCGCGGATAACGCGGACGCCCAGCTGCTGATCACGGCTGCCCGTGAGCACAATGATGGGAATCTCAGGGGCAATGGCCCGGAGTTTGATTACAGAGGTTACGCCGGAGCTGTCGGGCAGTCCCAGATCCAGCAACACGATGTCGACAGCATGCTGTTCAAGCAGCGGCTCGACCTGGGCAAGCTGGCTGGCATGCAGAACGTTCGCCCGGGAACCAAAAGCATCGGCCAGATAGAACTGGCACAGATCCGCATCCGCAGGATTATCCTCGATCAACAGGATCGTGAACGCATGCCCACGGCCGGAACCTGCACTGGCTCCCTGCCCGGAATCACCGCTGGTAAAACTGTATTGGGTTAGATTCATCGATACCGCCCGCCCCCGATCAAAGTCCCTGGCCGACCCCGACCTCTGCAACCAACGTAGCCCTCTTTGAGATGCAGTTCAAACGGTGGCGGGAGCCGGTAATGTCCGTGCAGACCACGGTTGATGCGGGATCAGGTGCCCGCCAGGGGCAGGCGGACCGTGACCGTTGTGCCCTGGCCCTGCTCGGACTCAACCGCGATATCACCTTCCATCGCAAACACAAGCTCCCGAACAAGGCTCAACCCCAGGCCGGTGCCACTCTGGTTACGGCGTTTGTCACTGCTGTCCGCCCTCGCGAACCGGTCGAAGATCTGGTCCCTGAAAGAGGCGGGGATGCCCGTACCTTCATCAATCACGAGTACCTGTGCCCAGTCCCATCGCCGCTGAATGCCGACTCTGATGACCTGCCCCGGGTCTGAGAACTTGATGGCGTTGGAAAGCAGGTTGTCCATGATCTGGAGAAACCGCTGACGGTCAACGCGGACATTCACGTCCGCCGCATCGCGTTCGATCTCACAACGCAGGACCAACTCATGCTGGCCGGCGAGATGTTCGTTATTTTCGACCGCCTGCTGGACCAGCTCCGGCAGCTGTTCAAGCTCCAGGTTCAGGTCCATTCGAGCGGCATCAAGCCGAACGATGTCGAGAACATCATCCACCAGGCTCTGGATCCGGATCAGGTTCCGGTTGGCCAGATCGAACAGCGAGGCGGCCTTGGGGTCTTCCGCGTACTGCTTCTCAAGAAGACCCACGGCGCCACGGATGGAGGTCAGTGGTGTGCGCAGCTCATGACTGACAGTGTGAATGAACTCGGTCCGCTCCGCCACGCTGCGCGCCTGGAGCTCGCGGGCCATCTGGCTTGACCGCCACCAATGCCAACCCACAACCCCGAAGATCAGACTGAGCCCCCAGAGCGCGCTGCGCGCCACCCAGAGCGATGAGGCATCGATCCTCTCACGCATGATCATGCGCCAACGGAGGTCGCCGGGCAGTGTAACCTCCAGCGACTGGTTGACCGCAGGTTTGCCCACCTCCAACTGGCCCGCGATCGTCTCGTTGCCTTCAGACGTAAGCCTGACAAGCTCATAAACGCCCGAGTGCGTCTCCATAAAGCGCTCAATCACCGCAATGACCGAGTCAAATTTCATGACGGTACTGATCATGCCCCAGTACTCATCGTCCACAAACACAGGGCGGCGGTAGATCAGGCCGCGGCCTCCCTGGACCAGATCCACCGGCCCCACCAGCTTAGCCTCACCGGTACGCATGGCAGTCTCAACACTATCCCACTGATCTGGGAGATCGCGGTATGCCACGCCAACTACATCCTGGTTTCCCTTTTTCGGAAATACCGCCGTAATCCGGTTGTCTGGCGCGATTCCGATATTGCGGAGATGACGTGTTTGCCCAAAAAGCGCAGCCATCCAGCTTTCAATTTCACCGTAATCCGGCTGGCCGTTCTGGCTCTGGATGAAACTCGCCAGACCAATGGTGATGTAGAGGCCTTCGCTGATCTCGGCTTCCATCAGCGCTCGCGCATCGACCAGCTGAGAAAGGAGCTCCTTTTCGGTTTCTGCTCTGTGATTGGCATCGAATTGCCAGATCAGAAGCTCGCCAACCGCAACGAGGAGAGCAACGCCCATCGACACGATCAGCCACCGTCGGGCGGCGGGTCCTTTGAACAGGCGAGGGAATATGGACGTTACCGGCATGAGGGTGTGCGATTCCTGCTGTCATCAGGTTTCAGCATAGTGCCCAATGGCAGCGTCTACCAGATCGCGATCAGGCCCCCGGACCCCAGCACCAGGGCCCCGCCCACTTCCGCCACGATCAACAGCCCCATGAACCCGTGAATTACCCAGGGTGGCAGGGTTGTCTTACCCAGGCGGTGCGGCTTGCGCATCTGGTTGCTGGTGTCCTGCAGGAGGCCATGAACGATGTAGGTGCTGATCGCGAACGCAAAGAAGCTCAATGCCGCCACCGCTGCCAGGGTATTCAGCCAGCCGGGATAGATGCTGTAGCGCGCAAAGGTTGCCAGCACCAGCGCGGCGAAGCTGTACATCAGTGAGCTGCGATGGGCGATGTCCACGTACCGCGGCGCGGTCGCCTTGGGGCTGGCGGTCATGGCCGCGTACTTCCAGATCCCGGTCAACAGGCCGGTCATGAGGAAGATGAAGGCTGCCGTGAGACTGATTTTTTCTGCAAGGGGCATTGGTGTCGTTCCTGAGCGATTCACTCGATGTGAGCCGAAAAACGGACGTATTCGGCTCATCCTTTCACGAAGTCTGCATCATTTCCCATGTCCGGACTGACGGTCGGCTTAGACAAACAGAACCGGTATGCTGTCCAGCGACACGCTTCACGAACCTTCGACGCACTTTGAGATGCCCTAAGGAGACCGGGTCATGATGGATCAGACACAACCCACCACGGTACTGGTAACCGGCGCTACCGGCTATGTGGCCGGCTGGCTGGTGAAGGCGCTGTTGAAGGAGGGGCATACCGTTCACGCGGCGGTGCGTGATCCCTCGAACAGGGATAAGGTGGCCCACCTCGATGCCCTGGCGGCCGAGCAGCCCGGTGAGATCCGGTATTTCCAGGGGGATCTGCTGGAGGATGGCTCCTACCATGACGCCATGCAGGGCTGCGAGATTGTCTTCCACACCGCCTCGCCCTTCATTGCCAGCGTGGCGGACCCGCAACGCGACCTGGTGGACCCGGCCGTTAAGGGCACGCGCAACGTGCTCAACAGCGTGAACGCCACTGAGAGCGTGCGCCGCGTGGTGCTGACCTCCAGCGTCGCGGCCATCTACGGCGACAACGCAGACATGGCCAACAGCAGAACCGGCGTCTTCACCGAGGCGGACTGGAACACCTCATCAAACCTCGAGCACCAGCCCTACTCCTACTCCAAGACCGAAGCGGAAAAGGCCGCCTGGGAAATCGCGGAGCAGCAGAGCCGTTGGGAGCTGGTCACGGTGAACCCATCACTGGTGCTCGGCCCGGGCATCAAGCCGGACGCAACCTCCGAGTCCTTCTCCATCTTCAAGCAGATGGCAGACGGCACTCTCAAGCCGGGTGCGCCGGACCTGGCGTTCGGCCTGGTGGACGTGCGTGATGTGGCCGAAGCCCACGTGCGCGCCGCCTTTACACCCGAAGCGAAGGGCCGTTACATCACCTCAGGCCACGACTCGAGCCTGATGGGGATCGCTTCCATCCTGCGGGAATCCTTCGGAAACGACTGGCCCTTCCCTAAGCGCACTCTGCCTAAGTCCCTGCTCTGGCTGGTAGGCCCGCTCGCCAACAAGGCGCTCACCCGTAAGTTCATCAGCCGCAACGTGGGCTACCCGGCCTCGTTCGATAACACGAAGAGCAAAAAGGAACTGGGCATGAGCTACCGGCCACTTCCGGAGACAGTGGATGAGATGTTCCAGCAGATGCTGGATGCAGGCTCCATCCGCAAGCGCTAGCGGCCGAGACTCATGGCAACAGATCCCTTATCTCAAGGTCCGCTCTAGCCTGCACCCGCTCCCCGATCAGCAACCGGTGGCACTGCCGGGGATCGCGCTCGTAGCACATCATGCAGGGGGATTCAGTCCGGGCCAGGTCGATCAGGCTTCTGAGCGCCTGCTGGGCGGGGTCAGTATCCAGGTGCGCTTCATAGAGCCGGTTGAATGTGGCCGTGTCGCCCTGCCGGGCCGCGTCCCGGGCGGTTTCCGGTGCGCCCAGTACCGGCCAGCTTTCATAGCCAATGCCATGCTCGGCCAACGCGGGCCCAAGATGCTTATAGGCAAATTCACGGCGCCGGGAATGGGGCTGGGCCCGAACATCGATCAGGCGCGTAACGCCCACCTGGCTCAGCGCCTCCGCAAACTCCGGGAATCCGGATCTCTCATAGCCAATCGTGAATAACATTCAGTCGCTCACCTCGCCTTTCCGTTACCGGCTGCCATCATGCATAAAGAGACTCGACGGATGATTAACGTCCGTTTAAAGTCGATGGCAAGCGCGTTGTGTTTCCAGGATGAAGTCGGGCAGTTGTCGGGCGCTTTACAGGGAGTATTCCATCATCGGGGGAAACGACAATGCCAAGAATAATCGTGTCCGCGTGCCTTACCGCCACCATCATGGCGGCTCTCCTCTTCAGTGCCACCACGGCGCTTGCCATGGGGCCTTTCAGGCTGCCACCCGGCCTGCTCTGGAACATCGAGCTCTCCGTTCTCTCCAGCGACCCGCAGCAGGTGACCGGCGGCGACGCCCGGATTGCCATCAAGGCGCCCCCGGGGCAGCGCAAACGGCTCTCTCTGACGCTGAACGGCTCCCCAGTCGACCTGAATACGTTCAAGGCCAGCCGTTGGCGGCTGGAGGGCGTCATCGAGGGCCTGAATGAGGGCGACAATGAGCTGAACCTGGTCCACGACCGTTTCGGCCACGTCCGAACACTGACCCTGACCAACCACCCGGTTTCCGGTCCGGTCTTCTCCGGCCCGCAGCAGTCGCCCTTCATCTGCATGACGCCCAGCGAATTCGGCATTGAACCCAAAGTGGATGCCACAACGCCCCCAGGCTTCAGGGTCTATAACGACGCCGGCGACACCGTGATCGGCTACAGCAGGAACTGCGCCATCGAGCCCTTCATCACCTACTCCTACCGCACCAAGGGCGGCGAATGGCGGGACTGGCCGGAAGACGGAGAGCGCCCGGCAGACCTGGCGCAGACTGAGACCATTGACGGAAATACCGTCGACTTTGTGGTGCGCGTAGAACGCGGGACCATCAACCGCTTCATCTACAGCTACGCGATGCTGGTGGACCCGGAGCGCATCGGCAATGACGACGGGACCGATACGCACCGCTGGAACGGGCGCCTCGTCTACCAGTTCCAGGGCGGCGTCGCCATCGGCCATACACAGGGCGAGTGGTCCCAGCGCCTGGCCATGAACGAGGACGTGCTCGGGCTGGGCCACGCCATTGCCTACTCCACCGGCAACAGCACGGACGTGCACTACAACCTGCAGGTGGGCGGCGAGACCGCACTGATGACCAAGGAACGCTTCATCGAGCGTTATGGCGTGCCGAAGTACACCGTCGGTCTTGGTGGTTCCGGTGGCGCCATCCAGCAGTACGTCTACGGCCAGAACCATCCGGACCTGCTCGATGCGGCCATTCCCCAGCGTTCCTATCCGGACATGGTCACCCAGACCATCCACGTGGGTGACTGCGAGCTGCTGGAGCACTACATGGATGCCACGGACCGCAACAACCCGTTCTGGCAGGTCACGGACAACCGCAGCCTGCTGGTGGGGCTGAACGCTACCAACTTCCTCGGCAATCCCTTCTTCGACATCCAACGTGCGCTGGGCTTTGCCGCCGCCCCGGGCATGACCGAGTGCGTACCGGCCTGGCGGGGCCTGTCACCACTGGTGCTCAATCCCAACTTCGGCGGCGTGCCGGAGATGCAGCGCTGGGAACCCCAGTCCGACATCGCGGAGATCGAGTGGACCCACATGGATGACCTGCGCCACATCTACGGCATCGGCGAGGACGGTTACGCCAATCGCGCCGTGGACAACGTGGGCGTGCAGTACGGACTGGAAGCATTCCGCAGCGGCGACATCGGAGCCGATCAGTTCCTGAAGGTCAACGCGGAGGTGGGCGGCTGGAAGCCGAGCAGCGAAGCGGTCCAGGAAGGCTTCCCCTTCATCGGCGAGCCCACACCGGAGAACTTCGACCCCTGGAGCCGCCGCAACATGATGCTCAGCGATAACGGCGAGCCGGCACCACGCCACGAAGGCGACCTGGAGGCAATCCGTTCTCTCTATGAGACCGGTATGATCTTCCATGGCGACATCCGGATGCCGATCCTCGATATCCGGGACTACATGGAGCCCATCCTGGACATGCACAACGCCCACCAGTCCTTCGCCACCCGCCAGCGCATCCGCAATGAGATGGGAACGGCCAGACACCAGACGATCTGGTTCGCCAGTATCGGCCCCAAACCCTACCCGGGCTCCCAGTTCAATATGACGCTGAAGGCGCTCCGGGTGATGGACGAATGGATGGGGAATATCCTGCGCGACCCGAAACGGCGTATCGCCCGTAACCGGCCGGAGACAGCGGTGGATACCTGCTTCGGCTATCAGGGCAATGTCATTGCGTCCGGCAGGAACGTCTGGAGCGGCATCCTGGATAACGGTGGCGAAGGCGCCTGCACCCGGGAATTCCCGGTCTACACCACGTCACGCATTGAGGCGGGTGGCCCGATTACCGGGGACGTGTTCAAGTGCCAGCTCAAGCCGGTTTCCAGGGCGCTGAACGATGGCACCTACGGCAGCCGCCGCTTCACACCGGAACAGGTCGAGCGCCTGACGGCGATCCACCCCCAGGGTGTCTGCGATTACAGCCTTCCCGATGCCGGAAGGCCGGCCAATCTTTAACGCATCAGCCGGGGCCGATCCATTCGGCTCCGGCATTCCCCGCCCCCGCATAAGATGCCCGCTCATGACGTTAAGGGCTCAAACCACTCGATTTGTGGCCTCTATCGCAAATAATCACCCCATAACGGACCATAAACTGTCCTATAGTGACACCAGAAGAGCGCTTCTCGCATTAAGCCTCCCTGAATGATTCGGATACCCGGTGCCGGGTACCCCTGACGTATCGAGGTCAGCATGTCGCCCCACAGACCGCCCGCTGCGGAACCAACCGACAATCGCCTGCTTGCTCAATTGACGCCGGAAGCCCGGGAAAGCCTCACTCCGCATCTCAAGCTGGTCGAGCTCAAGCTGGGCGATGTTATCTATGAGGCCGACCAGGATCTGGAGTACGTCTACTTCCCCACAGACAGCATCATTTCCCTGCTCTATGTCATGACCAATGGTGCCTCGGCGGAAATCGCGGTCGTCGGCTACGAGGGACTGGTGGGCATTGCTGTCTTCATGGGTGGGGAGAGTACCCCGAGCCGGGCCGTGGTCCAGAGTGCCGGTTCCGCCTACCGCCTGCCAGCCGCTGAGCTGAAGCGGGGGTTCAACCGGGATCCGGATATGCGCATGACCTTGCTCCGCTACACACAGGCGCTGATCACGCAGATGTCACAGACTGCGGTATGCAACCGTCACCACACCATTGAACAGCAGCTGTGCCGTTGGCTGCTGCTTTCCCTGGATCGTCTGCCAACCAATGAACTGGTCATGACTCAGGAGTTGATCGCCAATATGCTCGGCGTCAGGCGTGAGGGCGTGACAGAGGCCGCTGGCAAGCTGCAGCGCTTCGGGGTTATTGAGTATTCGCGCGGCCGCATCTGGGTACTGGATCGGGAGGCCCTGGAGCAGATGTGCTGTGAATGCTATGCCACCGTCAAGCGTGAAACGGATCGGCTGCAGGGGATCCCGGCACCCTCATGAGCGCCGGACCAGTGAACCCGCCATCCGTGATGGACTCCCGGTGCTCCGGGGCGTGGTAGCGGCTGCCACCTTCGCCCGGGACAGGGACTTGCGAGCGTACATGGCGTCATCCGCTCGGTGCAGCAGTGTCTCCATGGTGAGGCCATCGTCGGGGAAGACGCTGATGCCAATGCTCAGTGTCAGTGTAGTTCCATACCCTTCCAGCAGGCCGGGCTCCGAAATGGCCCGCCGCAGTTTCCTGGCCATCCGCCCAGGGTGACCGAGGCGGTCTATGTCACTGAGCAGCACGACAAACTCATCACCCCCGTAACGGCAGACAGTGTCGGTTTTCCGAACACAGCTCGACAGAATCCGCGCCAGGCTCACCAGCAGCTCATCTCCAGCCTGATGACCCAGTGTGTCGTTCACTTCCTTGAAGTTGTCGAGATCCACGAACAGCAGCGCCACCTTGCGCTGATGCCGCTTGGCAAGTGCTGTGGCATGGTCGAAGCTTTCGCTGAGGGCGGTGCGGTTGAGCAGTCCGGTCAGCGCATCATGGCGGGCCAGATAGGCCATCCGGTCCGTCATCGCCTGGGAGAACTTCACGTCGTGAAACACGATGACAGCCCCACAGACCCGCCCCTGCCGATTATGGATGGGCGCTGCCGAATCCTCGATCGCCACTTCCTCACCTTCTCGGTCGATGAGGAGGGTGTTGGCGGCGAGCGCAACGATGCAGTCCTCCTGAATGGCCCTCTCGGCCGGATTACCGACGGGCTCTCGGGTGGTGGCATCCAGAACCCGGAAGATCGTGGTAAACGGCTTCCCCCTGGCGTCTTCGAACAACCAGCCGGTCATCTGTTGCGCGACGACGTTCATGTAGGTAATGCGACCGGCGACATCCGTGCTGATCACGGCATCACCAATTGAATCAAGCGTTACCCTGGCCCGCTCACGCTCCTCGAACAGCATGGCCTCAATACAGGAACGAGAGGGCTCCAGCAGCCTGTGGGGATTGGCGCCATCCGGCGTATAGGGTACAAAACCTGCATAGTGGGTCATGCCTTCGACCTCCGAGCACCCCTGAAATGGGATCTGAAATCAGGATCGTAGAAGAATGCCGGACCGGTGTCCGTTCGGTACCACACGCAGATCCGGCATTGGCACTCATAGAAGGCTTGTTCTGGCCGTTAATCGCCGCTCAACCGGCGCGAATGCCAGTAGTTGGAGGCCCAGTAGCGGTTGTTGAGGTTGGACAGGGAGACACCCTGGCTCGAGGAAACGTGGAAGAACTGCTGATCCCCCATGTAGATGCCCACATGGCGCGTCTTGTAACCGGTCTTGAAGAAAACCAGGTCACCCGGGCGCAACTGGTCACGGCTTATGGTGCGCCCCACTGTGGCCTGTCGCCGGGTGGTGCGGGGGATATCATGCCCGAGGCGGGCCAGGAAGGTCCGGTGCACGAGCCCGGAGCAGTCCACGCCATTCTGGCTCATGCCGCCCATGCGGTGCGGTGTGCCCTTCCACTTGGCGTACTGATCCATCAGGATGCTGTGCACGGTCTGCCGCTCGGTCAGGTCCACGGCATCGCCCCGGGACGTGACAGGAGTGGGCTTCTGAAGGGAACCGCCGGTGCTGGCGCAGCCAGCAAGGGTGAGAAGCGCCAGGGCGCAGAGGATCTGTCGGGTCATGGCTCAGATTTCCGTGTTCTGTAACCCCATGTTAGCCGTAACGGCGAGGCTGACAAGTTACGATTCAGCTCCGCCCGGCGGCATCACCACCCATTCGGGCTCATCGAACTCACCGATGGGGCGGATATCGCACAGGTGGGAGGCACTCCGGATGATCTCGGCCACCCTGGGATGCTGCTCCGACTCCATGGCATCCCGGTCCGCCTTGCTGTCCCATTCGGCAATGGCGATCAGCACATTGGGGTCGTCCATCTTCCGGTGCAGCGCTGTGCCCCGAGCGCCGGCGGCCTGCTGGATGATCTCGCTCGCCCGCACCCAGGCATCAGCGTACTCCTCCGCCGTGTGGCCTTCGCGGATATGGACCTCAAACAGGTATTTCATTGTGCCTCCGGTATTGTGGCTTCACATCCCCCCAGACTAAGGCCATTATTGGCCCATGTCGCTGTCCTGGCTGGAACCGCTGCCCATTGATGTTATCCGCGCCCCGGAGACCCGGGGGCGCATTGGCATGAGCTATTGCCCGGGCCGTTACCTGCGCGGTTGGGGCCTGATGGGCGGCCAGCGGGATCTGGATAAGGATCTGGACACCATCAGACGCTGGGGCGCCCGGACCATGGTGACACTGGTCCAGGATTCCGAGCTCCGGACGCTGGGTGTGCCACACATGGCGGAAACCGTACCCGCCCGGGGGTTTGACTGGTTCCACGCGCCCATCCGGGACTTCAGTTCCCCGGGCAGCGCCTTTGAACTGGCCTGGGCCGAGGCGGGGCCGGTCGTGCGGGAGCGGCTGCGCCAGGGCGAGGACGTGCTGCTTCACTGCCGTGCGGGTCTCGGACGCACAGGCACGGTTGCCGCCCGGCTGCTGGTTGAGTTCGGGCATGAACCGGAAGCCGCCATAGCCACCGTGCGCCGGGCAAGGCAGGGCACCGTGGAGAACGCTGAGCAGGTCGAGTACGTCCACAGCCTTGCCGAGCTCCAGAGCCTGGCCTGGCGGGAAATCAGCTGACCTCGATACTGCCGCGCAGATACTCCATGCAGCGCCCGCCGATACGCACCCGCTCGCCGAGCCACTCGCAGTCCAGCTCACCCCCGCGCGCCGAAACCTGCCGGGCGCTGAGATGATGGCGCCCAAGCTGTTCCGCCCAGTAGGGGATGAGCGTGCAATGCGCCGACCCCGTCACCGGATCCTCGGGCACGCCGGCGCCGGGTGCGAAGAAGCGCGACACGAAGTCAACGTCCGTTCCCGGTGCCGTCGTGATGACGGCAAACGTATCCAGGTTGGCGACCGCCGCCAGGTCCGGCCGCAGGTTGCGCACGGTGGCCTCATCCTCGAATACCACCATCCGGTCACGACTCTCCCGCACGTCCACCGGCCGGGCCCCCAGGGCCGCTTCCAGTTCCGCCGTGACGGCGCCCTGCTCGCCGGCACGCGCCGGGAAGTCGAGACTGAGCACATCCCCGGAACGGATGACGGATACACCGCCGCTGCGGGTTTCAAAGTCGATGCGTTGGCGTTCGGGCATGTATTCGCGGAACAGGACATAGGCTGCCGCCAGGGTGGCATGCCCACACAGGTTCACCTCCACCGTGGGCGTGAACCAGCGCAGCTTGCAGCTCTCCCCGCCGGGAATCACGAAGGCTGTCTCGGCCAGGTTGTTCTCCGCCGCAATGGCCTGAAGGGTCTCGTCCGGGAGCCATTCGTCCATGGGGACCACGGCCGCCGGGTTGCCGCCGAAGAGGCGATCGGTGAAGGCATCAATCTGGTGGATGGCGTAACGCATGAATCGTCCCTGTAATACAGTTCTGGGTTAAAAAACTCAATTAAACCATTTTGGTTTAAAAAGACAAAATAACCTGATATGGTTCAATCTGTGATCACGCTCACTGGAGCTGGCACCATGAACCACCTAGTGATGATCGCCGATGTCATCGGCTCCCGACAACTGGCCAACCGCGGGCAGGTCCAGACACTGCTGGAAGCCGAGCTGCACACGCTCCACAAGGACAGGACAGGACTGGCCTCCCCCTACACCATCACCCTCGGCGATGAATTCCAGGCCGTATTCAAGGGTGCGGACCGGGTCTTCCCGGACATCCTCGCCATCCTGCGGGCACTGCATCCAGTCGGGCTGCGCTTTGCTCTCGGGATCGGGCCCATCACCACCCGGATCAACCCGGAACAGGCCATCGGCATGGACGGCCCCGCCTTCTACCAGGCACGTGACCTGCTGGAACGCATGAAGAAAGACAGACGGATCCTTGCTGTGGCTGGCCTCCCGGAGGACGATGGCCTGCAGGAGAGCGCCCTCGGCCTGCTGGACCACCAGCTCCGGAAATGGCGGCCCAACCGGCTCGACATCCTGCGGCTGCTGTTGCAGGGGTGGGAAGCGGGGACCATTGCCGACCATCTCGACATCACGGAACAGAGTGTGTACAAGAACATTCGTGAGGGCGGCCTTGAACATGCCATCCAGCTGACCCAGGCCCTGACCGGGCGCATGAACAACGCCCTGGCGCGCACCGACTGAAACGGAGTTCCCATGGCCATTCTTCTGTTCCTCAATGCCTGGCTGCTCACCCGTCTCTGGTTCACCTTCCGGGACCGACCCCTGCCCACGCATGAATGGACCGGCCTGGCACTGGTCCAGGTGGTGCTGATCGGCGTGCTGACACCGGGGCTGCATACCCTGGCCCTCATTCCAGCCGTGATCGCCTCGCTTGCCCTTTCCGAGGCCTGGATGCCAAAGGAACGACTCAACGAGGGGCGCCTGGCCGGCGGTGCACTGGTAGCGGTAGTGGCCTTCCTTTCCGCCCATTACGGGATGCCCGGCTCCTGGCTGCTGCCCGCACATCCACCGGCGGTGCTGCGGCCAGCCCCGCTGGGTCTGCTCGGCTTCC